>DASWNL010000170.1:0-11108 GCA_036399215.1 Abditibacteriaceae bacterium | reverse complement strand
AAAACCAATCAAAACCAGATTGAAACAAAAACGCCGCGAAACTTTGGGTTTCGCGGCGTTTTCGTAGGGGTTAACTTTACAGGGCAATATTACCCCGTAAAATTCGGTGCGTCGGGACGCACAATAAAGGGAGAGACTTTCGCCAGTATGTTATTAGGCGTGGCTGGCGTATCGGGTTGTGCTTCAAAAACCGCTCCGGCAGGAGGGGTAGTCACTAACACTTGCGAAGGTGCGTTGGGGTTTTGCGTGACTTCGCGGCCAAAGGGATCAATATCGTTGCGCGCGGGGCTGGACAACTCACTTTGAACCGGCGCCACGTTACGCCCTGCGTTGAACAATATATTCGAGATAAGTGTAATCACCGAGGTATGGCGCGCTTCGGTGCCCTGAATCGCAGCAGCGGTCTGGCGAAAGCTGGGGCTGGTCAAAAGCGGCAAGGCGCCCAGATAAGCGGCCACGCCGGTGCGTTCTATATCCAGCAGCAAGTCAATCAATTGCTGGCGGTTCAGCAAATTCTGGTCGTTGCTGCCAAAACCAAAATCGTAGCGAAATGGCTGAATAGTATTGGTCGCACCTGCCACTTTGGTTATGGTGGCGCGCAGGAAATCACGATGCTCGGCTTCAACGCGGCCAAAGCGGCGCACATAAGTTACATCAATGCCACTCACGCCAAGACCGGTGATGGTTTCGCCATAAGCGTTTTTGCCGCCGGTCGTTAAGCGCTTAAGCAATTGATCATAAAAATCGGCTTCCAAATCTTCCAGAGCCAGTGCATAATTGAGCACTTTCACATCGCCGGTGCCCGGCACATTGTTGAAAGTCAACGGCGCATTAGCAAAAGTGTGGGCGGCGCGGGCGGGTTTGGCGGCTAAAAGGGCAACACCGGCAATACCGGCGGCAACAGCGGCACCAGTCCAATTGGTTTGTTGAGTAGGGGACAACGGGGGAACGGCTAAAGGGGTAATCGGCGCTTCGGGCGCCGTAATAGGGCTAAGATTCTCGCTCATGAAACTTTCTCCTTAAAGCTGGTAGTCACAAACTTTGCTCGCGTTTTTTAAGCGAAGTAAGTGCCTCCGGCGATATTCAATACTTCTTGCACTTGTAGCAACTTCTCAAAAGTTTCCACGCTGGGTGGGCGCGAAGTAACTTCACGGTCATTGAGCATACGCGAAGGGCCGGGATCGTTAGGATCGAGAATATAGCGCAGCGAGGCCGAATGGCGTGCTTCCGTCGAATAAATCGTGCCGGCAACCTGCAAGAAGTTGGCATTGGAAAAGTCGGGCACCGCGCCTAAATAAGCGCGCACGCCGGTTTCTTCAAGTGGCACAATATTTTGCAAAATGGTTTTGAGATTGCTGCCCGGATTGCCGCCGGGAAAACGATAACCGCCGGGATTGGGCGCGACGGGCGTGCCGCCATTGGCCTGAATCGCCACGCGCAAAAAGTCGCGGTGCGCCGCTTCTACATAGGCGAACTGCACCAGATATAAAAATCCGGCAGCCGCTAGTTGACCGCTAAGGCCACCGGCACCAATGGCCGCTGCGTTGCCGTAAGTGGCCCTGGCCTGGGCAATCGGCACTAAAGCGTTGCCGATAGGCCGTCCCGCAGCCACATTAAGCGCCTGACGGTAAAGATCGGCTTCAAGAATCTCTAAAGTGAGCGCATAGTTCAAAATGCGAATGTCACCGCTGCCAAAATTGGCCGGGTAAGTGTTGGCAACCGGCCCCGCCTGGCCGTTGCTGCTGCCGCCGTTGCAACCCGTTAGTAACGTGCCGCCCAATAATGATGTGGCAGCAACACCCAAACCGGCGGCGCCCATGCGCTGCACAAACGCGCGGCGGCTAACTGGACTTTTTAAAATCTCATCGAATTCGTTCACAGCTTTTCTCCTTCACTGTCTTGCAATTTCTTGATCGTGCCTTGAAACATCTAATGAAACGCTCAAGGAAAACAGGGCTGCCGGAAATCATCTCCAGCGCAGTTCAGGTTGCAGCAAAATGCTGTTGCACAATAGCGGCAGAACCTCAACAAAAACAAGGGACATTCTCAAAGAGAATGACACGACATTAGACGACACAGCACGAAACAATAGAAAACGACACCACATGGCATGACACATCTGTGCCAGGGAAAAGCAGGCTGCTATAACGCTGTTGTAACGGAAATCTTGACGTGATTGATACTTCACAAGAAGACCATAATCCGCTCAAAAGATGCTCATTCTGCCAGATAACACCAGTAAAACTGTCATCTTGCCCACAAAAGCAGGGGTGCCGTATGAATAGTTCTCTACAATCTATAGAACAAGCACTAAACTACTTGTAAATATATAATCGAACAAAACAGGGACAAAATATTTACATTTTATTGACATTTGCTTTCAGGGACGCGCCAAAGAGCAAACAGCGCGCCAAGCTGGAGTTTTGAAAGAGCGCGAAACCGATGGGGACGGCTGAGGAAAGAGTTGTTGGAAATTAACCTAAGGGTTTGGTGGGTGGTGGTTCGGGTGTAGATGTCTGACTTGCAGGTGTTTGACTGGTGGGTGTTTGGGTGGCAAGTGGTTCAGGCACAGGCGCTGTAGGTGCTTCTGTCCCGGCGGCAGGCATAATCCAACCCTGATAAGTGCCAATAGCTACAAAGATGAGGCTAATGGGGCTTTCTTTGAAAACTTCCGGCAAGTATTGGAACGAAAATAACAAAACAATAAGTGGATTCTGCTGGGCGATCTGCGGATTTTCGCGCATGGCATCAACTATCAGCAAAGCATAGCCCAAGAGCATTCCCCATAAAGCCAGCATGGCACCCAAGACTTGTAGGCCAATGCCACGCTTGGCGCCCACCGCGAGAGTGATTGCAAGGCCCACTAAAAAGCCGATGCCAACCGAGATCAGGCCGAATTCGATGTTGGTATAGTAAACGAATTTATCCCAGATAAAGGCGCCGACAATGGCGGCAATTCCACCGGCGATTAAGGCCTTGAAATAGT
Organism: Abditibacteriaceae bacterium; assembly: GCA_036399215.1. GTDB lineage: Bacteria > Armatimonadota > Abditibacteriia > Abditibacteriales > Abditibacteriaceae > DASWNL01. Next base: position 8,122 of record DASWNL010000170.1, on the reverse strand, counting down.
CCACAGCCCCCGGCTTTGTGTCCACTGGGGGAGCATAAGTATTCAATGCGCTGGTGCTACTGAATGGATCGCTTGTTGGTAGGACAGGCATGGGCGCAGAGGGAGTTGAAGCAGGTGGCAACGGTGCGCCAAGGGCGGTAAGTGCTGTGCGTGCCTGCTCATATTGTGGGTTGATTTTTAAGGCCGAGTAATAGGAAGTTTTAGCGCCTTCATTATCGCCGTTCATAGCTTGAGCGACACCCAGGTTGTAATGAATCTGCGCGTTTTGCGGGCTGAGTTGCACGGCTTGCTGCAACTGTGCAACGGCTTCCCCGGCGCGCCCACTCTGGGCCAAAACAGCGCCCAAAAACTTGCGCGCTTCGGCGTCTTGTGGGTTTTCTTGCACGGCGGCTTGCAACAACGATAAAGCCTCATCGGTTCGTCCAGCCTGAAATGCCTCGATACCCTGCTGCGCTTTGTTTTGCATGAAAGCCTCCCGAAAGTTTTAGCCTGCTTTTACGACCACATGGTTACAACCATTATGACACGACCAAACTACCGCGCGAAGGATGCGAGCGGCGCCACGCTTCTAATTGATTGTGCGTGTAATGCTGACTCCACGCTAAAAAGATAGCCAGACTGATGTAAAGTCCAGCTACTAACAGACGCTTTTGGGGTGGCACTTCAAAATATTCGGTGTCTTTTTTCTTCCACACGCCCCAAAAGCGAAAGGCACCCATCAGTAAGATAATCAGCATAATAGGGTTAAAGGTGGTTAGAAACCAGGCCAGTAATCCTATTAAACCGATGCCCCACAACCAGGGTGAAAGCGCTGCTGTAATGCGCCCGCCATCAAGCGGCGAAACCGGCACCATGTTAAAAAGATTAAGCATGAACGCCGTTGTTGCCAGAGCTAAAAACAGATCGTTGCCGGTGAGGTAATACAGGCCCCATGTGGCTACGGCGCCGATGGTGCCCAGTAGCGGCCCGCCGTAACCGATATAGGCTTCGGTCAGCGCATCGCGCGGGTTTTCCTTCATGGTTATCAAGGCGCCCAGGCCCGGAATGAACATTGGCGCTGAGACGGGAATCTTCTGCCACTTGGCGGCGAAAACATGCCCCATTTCGTGAACGAAAATCAATAGCACAAAACCAACGGCGAACTGCCAGCCCCACGCTAAAGCATAAAACCAGATGCTGATTAGCATCGATCCCATGGTTGTGAACAGCTTGCCGAATTTCAAAAGCGTCAAGAATTTGCCGAATTTCAGAAATATGGCGCCGAGCGCGATTAGAATGCCCCAGACGCCGCCTTTTTGCTCTTTAGCAACAGGCGTTGGATGATTTTGCACGCCGCCATGCGATGAAGTATCAAACGCCGAACTTTGCCCGAAGGGTTGAGAAGGCGTAGTTTGAGGTGCGCTGAAATCAAAAGAGGGCGGTGGTGCCGACTGAGGTGGTTGCGGATCAGGATTATGAGAAGCAGGTTGCATGAGGCTTAACAACGTTTAAGCAGGCGATGCGTTCGGATGCACAAGCGAATTCACTTATGAATTCAAATGAGAGGTGCGCGGGCTTGAGGCTAACGCTAAATTATAAAGACAATGACAACTGAAAATCAAATCAAATCTGACGCTTTGGAAATCAACTTTGAGCTTTTGCGCACGATGCCGCTGCCTCAATACGACGATGATGCTCATAAAGCCACGCGTGGCAAACTATTGGTCATCGCTGGCTCGCAGCGCTTACCCGGCCCGGCCATTTTAGCGGCTCGCGCCGCTTTGCGCGCCGGTTGCGGCACTGTGCGCGTGGCGGCGCCGCAAAGTCTGGCGCTGGCTATTGGCATTGCTGTGCCGGAACTGATGATGATTCCGCTGCCGGAAAAAGATGGGCATATTTCGCAATACGCTTTGCCTTATCTGCAAGATCAAATCGAGCCTTGCGATGCTGTCGTTATTGGCCCCGGCTTAGATGAAAACTCCGAAAGCGATGCCTTAGTCAGCGACTTTTTAGCGAATTGCCCTTTGCCTGCTGTAGTGGATGCCCAAGCGCTGTGTGCTTTAGGAGAAAAAACAAAAGATAAAGCAACAGCGCCTCGTATTTTCACGCCGCACGATGGCGAGATGGAAAAGCTAACCGGCAAACCCCTTGGCGATGACCGCGCCAAAGCCGCTAAAGCCTTTGCCAAAACGCGCGGAGTAACCCTTGTTCTCAAAGCGCGCGAAACTTTCATCGCGGCGCCGGATGGGCCGCTTTATATCAATAAAGCCGGTTCGCGCGTTTTGGGCACCGCAGGCAGCGGCGACACTTTGGCCGGCATTATCGGCAGTTTATTGGCGCAAAAAATGGAGGCGACGGCGGCTGCCATCTGGGGCGTTCATCTGCACGCGTTAGTTGGTGAAGCCTTGGAAGAAGACATGGGCGCCGACGGCATTTTAGCGGGAGATTTTGTGGCGCGCCTGCCCTTTGTCTTGCGCTACGCCCGCAAACAAGCCAAACCTCTGGCCGGTGGGAAACGCTATGGTTTACGACCGGCAGAGTAGAGAAGAGCTTTCTACTCAAACAGATTATTGCTAAATCAAGTGTTTGATTTAGCAATAATCTGTTTGAGTTCTTCAATTGTTAGAGTTTCTTTCTGACGATGCAACATTGCATGACAATTGGGGCAAACTGGACGCAAATCAGTTTCAGGATTCACTTCGTAAGAATCGTTTATTCTTGACAGTGGTTTCAAATGGTGAACATGAATGAATCCTTTACCCACCGAACCATAAAACGCCTCAAAATTAAAATAGCAAACAGCGCATCGAGTGCCGTAAATTTCTATGCACTTGGCTCGTGCTTTGGGATCACGTTCATAAGCATTAACTGTAATTTGTTTTCTCGCCCCTTCAATATAGGTTGGTTCTTGTAATTCTTCTGCTAAAGGGATCGGTTCATCCGCGTTTAATTTTACTCGCACGTAACCAGGCAGAGTAGAAATGCCCTCATAACAATGAAGTTGGTTTGTTTCTTGTTTGATAACTAAACCTGGACAACTTTCGTAATCTTCTTTTGTTACAAAAATGATGTATCCGTTTTCGTCTAACAAGGCCCCAGGAAAATCTCTGAGCAAATGAAACCAAGCACCATCCTTTCTATAGAGTTGGTGCTTGGTTTCTAATCCCCATTCTCTGCAAAGTTGTCTGGCTTTCATCGTCGCTATTACTTTCCTTTCGCTACTGGCTACTGTGCCTCACGCTATTCTGGTAAGGTTGTAATTTACTCTACGATTTCGATTTCAAGGCGCCACACTTCGTTACCGCGCAACCCTAAGGTATAAACCGAGTTTGAATCTTTAAAGACCACAGGCGGCACCCTTGTGCCGTCCGGCACCTGATAAGTTTTATCGGCTTCGATGCCGTCTACGACAATCACGACTTGCTCATTGCGCCTGGCGCGCCAGGCGGCGTGCTTGCCATCGGGGCTGTAAGTGGGCCGTTCGTTATAAACCCCATCATAGGGCGCGCTTTCCTTGCCATTGAACAGCACAACGAATTTGTCATCACGGTCGAGCACGCGCCACTCCGGCAAGTTTTTGAACGCTGGAATTGGCGAAACAGCTTGCCTGGGTTTGCGCTTTTTCGGGTCGAAGGCGATTTCTTTGCTCGTTTTTCCATCGTGCAGCACCATGAAATTGTGAGGCCCACGCTGTGCCCAGTAGGCCATGCGCTTGCTGTCGGCGCTGAAATGCAAATCATTGTCCGCAATCCAGTTATAAGGCCGCCCTTCCTGGCCGTCACGCACCACGAACTTCTTTTTGCCGCGCTGCGCTATGTAAGCGAAATGTTGGTTATCAGGCGAAAAAATTATATCGGGCGGCACTAAACCGCCGCGCGGGCTGCCATCTTCTATTGTGTCAATGAGTTTGCCGGCCTTGCCGTTGACCACAAGATACATGCCCTTGGAGGTTGTCACCCAATGCGCCACTTTTGTCATGTCGGGACTCCAGTCCACATGATAGCCCCACGGCAAATAATCGTATTGCGTGGTCATGGCGCGCGCCGGTTCAGGCTCTAAAGTGGTGATCAGAGTCTCAGTTGTCGTTAAACGAGTTTCAGCTCCGGCATCGCAGACGCCGCAAAGCACCAGAGCTAAGAAAAGCGAAACAGACAAATTTTGGTTTCTCTTCATTGTTGCTATTATCCCCTTTCAATTGTCGCCTATGGCGCCTCATGCTATCCTGTTGAAGGCAAAATTTACCCGGAGGAAACCCCCTACTGTGAGTAGTTCAACTCAAAATAATTCCAAGAATAAACCTGTGTGGCTGTTCCGCGAAGGCGACAAGTCACTGCGCGATCTCTTAGGCGGCAAAGGCGCGAACCTGGCCGAAATGACCAATATTGGTCTGCCCGTTCCGCCCGGCTTCACGGTTACAACCGAAGTCTGCACCGAATACTACGCCAACGGCAAAAAAATCCCCGCCGGCTTGATGGACGAAGTGAAAAAGGCCGTCGCCGATGTGGAAAACGCCATTGGCAAGAAGTTCGGCGACACGCAAAATCCCCTGCTGTTTTCGGTTCGTTCCGGTGCTAAATTCTCATTGCCGGGCATGATGGACACGGTTCTTAACCTTGGCCTCAACGATGACGCCGTGCAAGGCCTGATTAACGCCACCGGCGGCAATTCGCGCTTCGCTTACGATTCTTATCGTCGCTTCCTGATGATGTTTTCGGACATCACCCTCAAAGCCGATTATCCCGGCCTGTCCAAAGAAGGCTTCGAGCGCATCCTGACCGAGCATAAAGAAAAGCTTGGCAAGACCGAAGACACCGAGCTGACCGGCGACGACTGGAAAGCGCTTTGCGAAATCTACAAACAGTTCTTCAAAGAGCAGACCGGCAAAGAGTTTCCCTCCGACCCTTACGAGCAGCTTGAAACTTCCATTACTGCCGTGTTCCGCTCATGGAACAACGAGCGCGCCATCATCTACCGCAACAAAGAAAAGATTTCGCACTCGATTGGCACTGCCGTCAATGTGCAATCTATGGTCTTTGGCAACTTAGGCGAAGATTCAGGCTCCGGCGTGATGTTTACGCGCAATGCCGCGACCGGCGAAAACGTCATTTATGGCGAATATCTGCCTAACGCGCAGGGCGAAGACGTCGTGGCCGGCGTGCGCACTCCGCGCGAAATCGCCGAACTCGAAGCCGACAACAAAGCCATCTACGACGAACTGATTGCCAATGCCAAGCGCCTTGAAGATCACTACAAGGACATGCAGGACATTGAGTTCACAATTGAAAAGAACAAGCTGTTTATCCTGCAATGCCGCAGCGGCAAGCGCACTGGCACCGCCGCGATTCGCATCGCCGTCGAGATGGTCAATGAAGGCTTCATCACCAAAGAGAAAGCCGTGCAGATGGTTGCGCCCAGTGGTCTGGAACAGGCGCTGCATCCGCGTTTGAAAGACACCAAATCGGCGCGCGTAATCGCCAAAGGCCTCAACGCCGGCCCCGGCGGCGCGGTTGGCAAAGCTGTCTTCTCCTCTGATGCCGCTGCTGAACTGGGCAAAGGCGGCAAGGGCGAAGCGGTTATTCTCTGCTCGCAGGAAACCACGCCCGACGACCTCAAAGGCATGTTAGCCGCGCAGGGCGTTCTCACCGCGCGCGGCGGACGCACTTCGCACGCCGCTCTGGTAGCGCGTCAGTTCGGTATTCCCACCATCTGCGGCTGCTCGGACATTAAACTCGACGGCCATCACGCCACGCAATTCACCACGCCGGATGGCACGGTTATTAAAGAAGGCGACTGGATTACCATTGACGGCACCGAGGGCATTATTTACGAAGGCGCTTTAGAAGTCGAAGCCGCCGGACAAAGCGGCGACTTCGGCACCCTGATGGGCTGGGCCGATGAGTTCCGCACCCTTGGTGTGCGCACCAACGCTGACACGCCTGACCAGGCTGCCGAAGCCATTGCTTTAGGCGCCGAAGGCATTGGTCTTTGCCGCACCGAGCATATGTTTTTGGAAGAAGATCGCCTGCCGATTGTGCGCCGCATGATTCTGGCTGAAGACGAAACAGCGCGCCAGGCTGCTCTGGACGAATTGCTGCCGATTCAGCAGGGCGACTTTGAAGGCATCTTCCGCGCCATGGACGGCAAGCCGGTCACGGTTCGCCTCATTGACCCGCCGTTGCATGAGTTCATGCCCAACCAGATTGAACTCGCCAAAGAGTTGGCGGTTCTCGAAGCACAGGGCGGCAGCGACCCCGAAAAATCGAAGCTGCTCAACAAAGTGACGGAGATGCACGAGATGAACCCGATGCTCGGCTTGCGCGGCGTGCGCCTGAGCATTGTCTTCCCCGGCATCGTTGAAATGCAGGTCGCGGCCATCATCGGCGCGGCGGCAGTTGTGAAAAAGGAAGGCATTGATGTGCATCCTGAAATCATGATTCCCCTTGTCGGCCATATTAACGAATTGACGCACGTCAAAACGCAGCTTGAAGCCGTTGCCAAGCGCACGCTCGAAGCCGCCGGAACTCAGGTGGATTATATGTTCGGCACCATGATCGAAGTGCCGCGCGCCGCTCTCACCTCCAAGGAAATTGCTCTCGAAGCCAGCTTCTTCAGCTTCGGCACCAACGACCTGACGCAGATGACCTACGGTATGAGCCGCGACGACGCCGGCCCCTTCCTGATGCCTTACATCGCCAAGGAAATCTACAAGGAAGACCCCACGGTTTCGATTGACACCACCGGCGTGGGCCGCCTGATGGAAATCTGCGTGGACGACGCGCGCAGCGTCAACCCGACCATCAAACTCGGCATCTGCGGCGAACACGGCGGCGACCCCGACAGCGTGAAGTTCTGCCACAAGCTCGGCCTGAACTACGTTTCATGCAGCCCCAAGCGCGTGCCCGTTGCACGCCTCGCGGCAGCACAAGCTGCGTTGGAAGGCAAGTAAAATTCGTTGGAAAATCAAAACAGCGCGCTGAGATTTTCTCAGCGCGCTGTTTTCTTATCCAAGAGTGTGAGAAAATGAACGAGCAAAACAACGGAGACGAAAAAGATTGGGACAATTGGGATACATTGCTTGCCAGTGACACGGTAGCTTCAAATCCCGGCCATGTAAAAATCGAATGGATTCGTTTTTTCCGAGCTTTCCCAACAGCTTTTCTATGGTTTTCAGGCACTCTGATAATCTTGACCTTACTAACGATCTACAAGGGACTCGGTTGGAGTGTCGCGTTGGTCATAGCGGTTTTGTTGTCATTGCATGGCCTGCGCCGGTTGCGTGTGCATTTTGCGATGGGAGATGTTAATCCGGGAGTTATTTTTTCTCAACAGCCCCCGCGCATCGCTGTTATGACGAACCTGTCCCAAGGCTTTGACGATTATCCCGTTGTGAGAATCTTGCCTCATCCTCTGCGTGCCGCCGGTTTGGGAAATGAGGCCATTGGAACACGAGTGGCGACGATTTCTCTTTACCATATGCAAAGGGGCAAGGAGCCGCATTGGTCAGGTTTTAACCCTGTAGTGGTGCAAGCTGCGACAACGAAAAAAGAAGTCCAAGAGCGTGTTTATGCTTCCATTGCCGAGTCCGAATGGAGTAACTTGGAAAACGCGCTTAACAATCTACCAACGAAGGAAGTCGGAATTTATGCCATCGGGTGGCAGGCGGAACCAGGTTCACTTGTATCTTAAATCTGGTTATAGAAACATGGCGCAAATTTGAAGGCCAATTCTTGCAGGAGGACGCATGAGTTTCGATTTGTCTGCAATCTTGCGCAGCAAAAGCGAGTTACGCCAAAAGTTAGCCGCCCGCCCAATAAAAGAAAAGTTGGCCATGCTGGACACGCTGCGCGAACGGACTGTCGCATTGCGTAGTGCCGCTTCATCGAAGTGCGTGCTGGTTTCCCGTTTTGGTGAACACGCGGCGTTGGAATCGAAGTAAATTCAGTTGTTGGAAAACAAAAAGGCGCGGCTCAATTGAGCCGCGACTTTTAGTTGTATAGAAGGAGGTAAAACTCTATACCGAAATTGTAAGCTTATAAGTTTAATGAGTTAAAATGGGAGGTGATGATAGAGCTACCTGCGGTCATTCTCCTTGCCTCTACTTTTGGGAAGTGGCTTTTTAGCGCGGAAACCGGGGCTAACATGG
>DASWNL010000169.1:0-6736 GCA_036399215.1 Abditibacteriaceae bacterium | reverse complement strand
TCACTTGGGAAATTGGTTTTAGTCTGTCATCTCAAGTCAATTTCGCAAACAGCGGATTGCCAAATACTGTAACCAGAACTTTTGAGGCCATGTGAGATCAGGCGAGGTTACGCTGCAAGTGACGAAAAGGAGGCATTCCTGCTATCCTATGGAAAGTTGATTTCCCTGCTTTGCCTGCCATGAATAAGACGGAAGAGATTGATGGCATCTACCGAATGCATGAAAGCCGGCACGCAAGAACATGAAGATTTGGATCGTTAATCATTACGCTGTGCCTCCGACGGCTTCGGGCGGGACAAGACACTACACTTTAGCGCGTGAATTGATTGCCAGGGGACACCAGGTCATAATCATGGCTTCCAGTGTTTCCTATTTGGAGCAAAAGCAAGCCATTGCATCCAGCGAAAAAGTGAAGCAGGAAACGGTCGATCAAGTCCCTTTTTTGTGGATACACACACCAACATACGTGGGCAATTCCGTGGGGCGCATACGCAACATGCTGACCTTCGCGACGCGCCTTTATTTTGCCGGGCCGTTAAAACAACTGGAAAAACCGGACATAATTATCGGCTCCAGCCCGCATCCTTTTGCAGCGCTAAGCGCCGAACGCCTGGCGCGCCGTTTTAAGGTGCCGTTTGTCTTAGAAGTGCGCGATATTTGGCCACAAACCATTGTGGAAGCGGGAAACGTTTCGCCCAACCATCCTTTTATTAAAGCGATGGAAAAAATAGAAGTGTTTCTCTATCGGCAAGCCCAATCCATCATCTCTTTGTTGCCGTATGCGGCTAATCACGTAAGCTCCAAAGGAGTTTCAGGCGATAAGGTTAAGTGCATTCCCAACGGCATTGACATCAGCCGCGTAGCTGAACCAACCCGGCCTGCCGACGATGAAACTTTTACGGTGATGTATGCGGGAGCACATGGCAAGCTCAATGGTCTAGATACCGTTTTGGATGCAGGCCTGTTGTTACAAGAAAACCCACAAGCGCAGCATATAAAAATTCGCCTGATAGGCGATGGGCCTGAAAAAAACCGCTTGCAGCAAAGAGTAGCGCAAGAAGAGATTCGCAACGTATTTCTTGAAGATGCCGTGCCTAAAAATCAGGTGCACGGCATCCTGCAACAAGCGCAGGCGTTTTTGATGATTTTGCAGGATACGGCTGTTTTTCAGCATGGCCTAAGCCCTAACAAGCTGTTCGATTATATGGCTGCGGCACGCCCCGTAATCTACAGCGTAAAATCAACCACGAATCCAATTCAAGAGATGCAGGCCGGTTTGACGATTCCGCCGGAGAATGCCGGGGCGCTGGCCGAGGCCATTTTGCAATTGGCCCGCACCCCGGCAGACGAGCGATGGCAAATGGGCCTGCGGGGCCGGCGCTATGTGGAAGAAAATCACGATTTTTCCAGGCTTGCCGAGCGCCTTGAACAAATCTTATTGGACGTAGTGAATCGTGGCTCTCAAAGCGACGGCGCTCAATGAAATCCAGCGAAGAAATGGGATTTCAACGATTTTACGCGCGTGCTGGCAAAAGAGTTTTTGATTTGATGCTGACGATTCCCGCTTTGCTCTTCTTGCTGCCCGGTTTGTTGCTGACAGCTTTGCTGGTGCGCCTTGATTCAGCGGGGCCAATCTTCTTTTTGCAGGAAAGGCTGGGCCGCAACGGCACTGTTTTCAGGCTTTATAAGTTTCGCTCGATGACCGATACTCCGCGCACCGCAAACCGAGAAATCATTGGGCGTGATGCCGAAGTGACGCGCATCGGGTTTTGGATTCGCCGCTTTAAAATTGACGAACTGCCGCAGTTCTGGAATGTATTAATCGGTGACCTTTCTATTGTAGGGCCGCGGCCCGCTTTACCGGCTCAACTCGCAGAGTATGATGATTTGGCGCGGCGTCGCTTGCTGGTTCGCCCCGGCCTGACCGGTCTGGCGCAGGTGCATGGCAACATTCATTTATCATGGGCCGAGCGCTGGCTCTACGATGCGCGCTATGTTGAGCGCATGTCGCTGCCCCTTGATTTGTGGATCATCGGGCGCACTGTGTTGGTAATTTTGAAGGGGGAAGAAAAGTTTCTGAGTCCTCTTAAAGACGAAACCCCACAATGAATGAATTTCCATCCCCCGAACCATCACTTCTCGAATCCTCGCCGCGCATTGCTTGTGCGGGCAGTGTTTCTTCATCCTATCGCGTTTTGCAGGGATTGCTGCGCCATAAAGCGAATGTTGTTGGAGTCTTAGGCTTACACCCTGATGTATCGGCAAAAGTCAGCGGTTATTGCCGCATGGATAACCTGGCTCAAGATGCCGGTGTGCCTTATGCGGATTTCCGGCGTATTAACGAGCCGCCTATTGTGGACTTAGTGCGGCACTGGCAGCCGGACTTGCTTTTCGTGGTTGGCTTGTCGCAATTGGTGGGCGCTGAACTGCTTTCGATTCCCAGGCTCGGTTGCGTGGGTTTTCATCCGACCTGGCTGCCGGAAGGGCGCGGGCGTGCTCCGATTGCCTGGCTGACCTATCATGTGCAACCCGGCGCGGCCACCTTTTTTTTGATGGATGAAGGAGCCGATTCGGGGCCGATTTTGGTTCAAGAGCCTTTTGCCGTTTCATCCCGCGACTATGCGACTGATGTCCTGGAAAAAGCGGAAGCCGCCATTGAGCGCGCTTTGGATCGCTGGCTTCCGCGTTTATTGGCCGGCGAATGGCAGCCTGAGCCGCAAAATGACGACGCGGCGACTTACTATGCGCTACGCGGCCCCACCGATGGCTTGATTCAATGGTCTCAATCGGCCCTCAGCATCGAAAATCTCATCAGAGCCTCCTCACATCCTCATCCCGGCGCTTACACTTATCTGGGCGGGCAAAAGCTCATCATCTGGCGTGCTAACCGAGAAAGTGAGTTGCCCATCTGCGGTGTCACCGGCAGGGTAGTGTGGATGGATGCCGCCAAAGGCTGGCTGGTGCAGACCGGCGAGGGCTTGTTGTGGCTGACTGATGTGGAATTGAATGGAGAAAAACTAAGTCCATCCGTGCCTTCGCCCTTGCGTATCGGCGTAAAATTGGGCATGATGGTCGAAGACGAAATTCAATCCTTACAGCAGCGCGTGGAGCAGTTGGAAAAACAGTTAGCCTTGTTAAGCCAGGGTCAGGCGTCCGAAAAAAGTGGAAAGCAGGATAATTAATGGTTGTGTTAGTCATCGCGCCTCATCAAGACGATGAAGTGTTAGGTTGTGGCGGCGTTATGGCGCGTCATGCGGCTCAGGGTGATGAAGTTCATGTTTTGGTGGTCACGCGCGGGATTGAAGAATTATTTGCGCCCTCACTGGTTGAAGAGACGCGCCGCGAGTTGCACGAGGCTCACACCAGGCTGGGTGTGAAAAGCACGCGCTTTCTGGAGTTCCCGGCGCCGAAACTGGATGTAACGCCCGGATACCAACTGGCCTCTGCCATTGGAGATGCGCTTCGTTCCCTTCAGGCTGAATTGATTTATTTGCCGCATCGCGGCGACATTCATAACGACCATCGTGCTGTTTACTACGCGACTCTGGTAGCGGCGCGGCCCATCAACGATTGTCCCACGCGCCGCCTGCTTTGTTACGAAACACTTTCGGAAACCGAGTGGGCACCTCCCTTTGGCGACGACGCTTTCATTCCCACGGTCTTTGTGGACATAACCGACCATCTAAAGGCCAAATTAGAAGCGATGAACTGCTATGCCAGCCAACTGAAAGAGCCGCCACACTCTCGTTCATTACAATCTATTGAAGCCTTGGCTCGATTGCGCGGCGCAACCGTTGGACTGCATGCAGCCGAAGCCTTCATGTTGGTGCGTGAGGTCATTGCATGAAGTTGTATGAGACTTGCCTGAGGAGCGCATGAGCGTTTTGCCGCCTTTTTCGCCCGTTCACGTCATTGGTTCCGGCGGTCATGCCAAAGTTGTCATTGCTACTTTGCAAGCCGTCAGCCTGGAGATTGCGGCGATTTACGACGATGATGAGCGGCGTTGGGGCAGTTCGTTAATGGGTATTGAGGTCAAGGGGCCAATTCAACTTTTAGAAAAGATGGCAGGACAAAGCGGAGTCATCGCGATTGGTAACAATGAAGTGCGCAGGCGCTTGTCGCAAAACTTAAAACTGCACTGGATTAGCGCCATTCATCCGATAGCTTATGTTCATTCTTCTGTCCAAATTGGTGCCGGCACTGTTATTTTCGCTGGCGCCGTTGTGCAGCCCGATGCGGTTATAGCAGAGCATGTCATTGTGAACAGTGGCGCCACCGTTGATCATGATAGTGTTTTAGAGGACTTTGTTCATATAGCACCGGGCGCACATTTGGCCGGGAGCGTTCGCGTGAGACAAGGCGCGTTTTTAGGTATCGGTAGTGCGGCCATCCCTGGAGTTGAAATTGGTGCCTGGTCAACTGTAGGCGCAGGCGCCGTCGTGGTGCGTGATGTGCCACAAAAAACCACTGTTATGGGTGTCCCCGCGAAGCCGCGCTATTAAGACCAGTAAGCATCGCTACCAATAAATTTTCATGTCACATACACAGATAACCGAACCCCGTATCTACCTCTCTCCGCCGCACATGGGTGAGGACGAGCAAAAATTAGTAACCGAAGCGTTTGCCTCCAACTGGATTGCACCGCTTGGCCCCCACGTAGATGCTTTTGAAAAAGAGTGTGCCGAACGTGCCGGAGTAGGGCATGGCGCGGCTTTATCTTCTGGGACTGCTGCCATTCACCTGGCGCTACGATTGTTGGATTTGCAGCCTGGCGATGAGGTGTTCTGTTCTACTTTTACTTTTTGCGCCAGTGCCAACCCGATTGTCTATGAAGGTGGCACGCCGGTTTTCATTGATTCAGATCATGCAACCTGGAATATGGACGCCCAATTGTTGCGTGAAGCGTTGGAGTCCAGCGCAAAACGCAATAAATTGCCGCGTGCTGTGATCGTGGTTGATCTTTATGGACAGTGCGCTGATTATGATGCCTTAGAAGCGGCCTGTGCTGAATACAACGTGCCGATCCTTGCAGATTCCGCCGAGGCCATAGGCGCCACTTATAAAGGGCGCAAAGCCGGTGGCTTTGGCAAGTGTGGCGTGTTTTCTTTTAACGGCAACAAGATTATCACGACTTCGGGCGGCGGGATGTTAGTTTCCGATGATGAAAGCTTCATCCAAAAAGCGCGCTTTTTAGCCCAGCAGGCGCGTGACCCGGCGCCGCATTATCAGCATTCGACATTGGGCTTTAATTATCGCTTGAGCAATGTGCTGGCGGCCATTGGACGCGGCCAGTTACGCGTCCTCGATGAGCGAATTGCGGCTCGCAAGCGCAATTTTGAATTTTACAAAGCGGCTCTTGGCAATTTGCCCGGCCTGAGTTTCATGCCGATTGTCGAGCATGGAGAACCTAATTATTGGCTGACTTGCGTCACGATTGACCCAGAAGCTTTTGAAGCCTCGCGCGAAGAGATTCGCTTAGCTTTGGAAGCCGCTAATATCGAATCACGCCCGGTCTGGAAACCACTACATTTGCAGCCGATTTTTGAGGGTCTCAAAGTTTATGGCGGCGCTGTGTCTGAAGCGATTTTCGAGCGCGGACTATGCTTGCCCAGTGGTTCAAGCCTGACGATTTCGCAGTTAGAAAAGATTTGCGAACTGGTGCGTTTAACAGGCCGCTTTTAAGTGGCGAGACGAATTGTAGTCAAACTATTTCGCTCTTACTTGGCGCTTTAACTGCCACACCCAGCACATACGCATGGAATATCTGGAATTGCTCCCAATGAATGATTTCGCCGTGCTTTTCCAGCGCCGCGCGCAGCACTTTTTCTGGGCGCGGATGGCTGCCTCTATCGACTTTCCACAGCAATCTCCCCGTCCTGCGAGACGGCTTCCAAAACGCATCAATGAAAATGAACCGCCCCTCGTCTGTTAGAACGCGCAGGCTTTCCGACATCAGAGATTCCAGCAGTTCATCCGGGATATGATGTGACACCATTGAGCAAAAAACAACATCTACACTGCCACTTTCAAGTGGGATTTGCGTGGCATCGGCTAAAAGAACAGTTTCGTTTGGATACTTACGCTTGAAGCCTTCCAGTTTCACCGGGTCCTGGTCGAGACATGTATAAGCGCAGTCAGGCGGCAGGAGTTCACGAAGCAATCCAGTTCCTCCGCCTACATCTAAAACCCTTCGCGTGGATGGCAGCAAAGCGATTTGTGCGGCGAGATGGCGACGCACAACCGAAGCTCCGACCAAAGATTGAACTAAGTCATAAATGCGCGGCTGTGAAACCAGGCGATGCAAAATTGCAGTCAGCATGAACTAGAGGCTATTTCAAAAGTGGGCAGGTGGAATCCAAAAACAATACTTGCATTTCTCTTTTAGGACTTTTGAAATAGTTTCTAATTAACTTTCAGATGTGGAGCGCTTGCGGGCCAGCGCTATCCATGAAGTGCCAATCGGCAAATGATAGCGGCGACCAATCAAGTGCGCTTCCTGCGACAACAGAAACTTCAACAGTCCGTTCACACCGGGCATGATGCGTAAGTCATCAGCAGCTAAATCATGAGCGCTTGATTTTTTGGGGCGCCGGGCCGCCAAACGCCGGCCAATCCACATCAACGGAAAAAGCAAGGCCATGAACTGCGTTATATATTCAATTTGAAAACCTGCATCACTGAGACTGGTTTCCAATTCTGCTATGCTGTAGCGTCGCTGGTGATGACTTGCTTCGTC
>DASWNL010000168.1:0-1537 GCA_036399215.1 Abditibacteriaceae bacterium | reverse complement strand
ATGGGCAGTTCATCCTTGTTAACGCGCGCCATCCTCTGGGCGAATGGAGCGTCACAACGCGCGAGGGCGAGACTTTGATTCGTTCTTAATCTTGCGGCTATGCGCTCTAAAGAATCGCGTCTTGCGTTGCTATTTTTGATGCCGGCGGCAAGTCTGCTGGCGGCGGTTTTCGTTTACCCCATCTTTAATACCCTGCTCGATTCTCTTTCACCGGTGAATGCCCTAACCGGGCGGCAAAGCGGGTTTACCTTAGCAAATTGGCAGGCGATTTTTGCTGACTCACAATTTCTACACGGCGCCCTGCCGCGCACTTTGTGGTGGACATTCGGCATAGTGGCGCTTACGATACTGCTGTCGCTGCCTGCTGCCCTGCTTCTGCAAGAAGAGTTTCGTGGACGCAAGTTCGCGCGCACGCTTTTTCTACTGCCCTGGGCGGTGCCGCTACCGATTAGCGCGATTATCTGGAAGTTCGTTTTCGACGGTCAACTGGGCACATTCAATGGCGTTTTAGCACGCTTTGGAATCGAAGGCCCGGTTTGGTTAGCCGATCCGCAAACAGCCTTGCCGGTTTTGATTTTGGTGGGCGTGTGGGCCAGCATTCCGTTTACAACTGTCACGTTGTTGGCCGGATTGCAAGGTATTGGCAATGATGTTCTCGAAGCTGCTGCTTTGGATGGCGCGGATGGCTGGAAGCGCTTTCGCTGGATGATTTTGCCGTTATTGCGTCCGGTTCTGAATGTGGCGCTGGTGCTCAATGTCATCTACGTTTTTAATTCGTTTCCGCTCATCTGGGTCATGACACAGGGTGGCCCGGCTAAAAGCACCCACACTTTGATTACCTATCTTTACCTGACGGCTTTCAACTCCTCGCAACCCGGCCCGGCGCAGGCGATGGGCGTGGTTTCTTTTGGCATTTTGATGGTGTTTAGCCTCTGGTATTTGCGCGTAGCCGATAAGGGAGTTACGCAATGATTGCCAGACTTTTGCGGCGCATGGCTCTGCTTTGCTTTTTGCTGTTCATGATTGGCCCTTTTGCCGTGATGTTTTTAACGGCGGTTAAATCCAAGGCCGAAGTAGATGCCAACCCGTTGTGGCCTGCGCACTTTGCGTGGAGCAATCTGTGGCAACCGTGGAGCGAGGAGTTGCCGCTCTTTTTCAGAAATAGCCTGCTTATCGCATCCGGCACCACACTTTTAAATCTTCTATTGTCGCTGCCAGCCGCATATGCCCTGGCCCGATTGCCCGCGCCGGGCAAAAAAACGTGGCGTCTGATTCTCATCGCGACGCAAATGTTTTCACCGATTGTAGTTGTGGTTTCTCTGCTCCGTTTGGCGCGCACAGTTCACTTAACCGATTCATTGCCCGGCCTGATTTTAGTCAACACAGCCTATTCTTTGGCCTTTGCCATCTGGCTTTTGACGGCTTATATTGCAGCCGTGCCGGATGATATTGAAGAAGCTGCTTTAGTAGATGGTTGCTCGCGGCTTTCGGCCTTTTTTCGCGTGCTGTTGCCGGTTGCTTTGCCGGGTATTGTTAC
>DASWNL010000167.1:0-2866 GCA_036399215.1 Abditibacteriaceae bacterium | reverse complement strand
CACATGGCGGCGGTTAAGGGGTCGAGCATCAGTGAGTGAATTGCGGCTTCTTTGGAGCGTTCGATGGCCGATTGGGCGCCTAAGTCGAACATTCGCATGTTGGAATCGCAAAGCGCGGCCATTTGCGGCGGCAGTTTGCCGTAAGCTGTCGGGTTGACGCCGTTCTGGTCAATCATGCAGGCGACTTCGACACAGCCATCGTGCGGCAAATTAGAAATCAAAGGCCCGCCGCCTCGTGCTTCGTTCATCACGTTGCCGTGAATGCGAAAGGGCACGTCTTTTTCGCGCGCTTCGATGATCCAACTGGCGTATTCCCAACTGCGCTCCCAGTTGATCTCCTTTTCTCCATTCACCATCGCCATGCGGTCTTTGTCGGCGTTCTGGCGCCATGTCGGCCAGTTGTCGGCGTAGAAGCTACTGCCGCCATCGTAGCCGGGACGGGCGTATTTTTTTATCAAATCTTTGCGTTTGCGATAGTAGGGCAGGTATTCGCTGAGGTGGCCGCTGGATTCGGTAATGAAGGCGCCGAAGTGCAGCATCATGTCTTTGCGCACGATGTCGCGGTGATGTTCGGGAAAGTCGTAACTCTTGCGATCTTTGGTGGTGGCTTTGGGCTGGCCTTCGGCGATAGCTTTTTCCAAATCGGCAGCGGCTTTTTCCATCAGAAGGGGATATAAACTTTTGCCGTTGTGTTCCAACTTGGTGAACCACGCCAGATGATTGATGCCGGCGCATTCCCAGACCATTTCTTCATAAGGCACTTCGGCGCGTTTTGCCAGAAGATGGCTGGTGCCCTGAACGCTGTGGCACAATCCGACAACCGGCATCGAAGAAGTGCGACCCGCTGCTAAGCACAACATGCTCATCGGGTTGGTGTAGTTTAAAACCAAGGCGTTGGGGCACAGTTTTTCCGCGTCTTTTAAAACATCCAGAAAGACCGGAATGGTGCGCAGGGCTTTGAATAAGCCGCCGGGGCCTATGGTGTCGCCAATGCACTGGTCAATGCCGTATTTTTTCGGAATGTCGTTGTCGAAACGCACGCAGGCGGTGCCGGACACTTCGATGCAGTTGACGATGTAATCGCTGTTCTTCATCACCTTGCGGCGGTCAGGCGAGGCGATAACTTTCCAGTTGTCCTTGCCTTTTTGTTGAAACAGCCTGTTGATAAGCTGCTCCATCGTTTTGAGACGGTCTTCGTCAAT
Source organism: Abditibacteriaceae bacterium (assembly GCA_036399215.1). GTDB lineage: Bacteria > Armatimonadota > Abditibacteriia > Abditibacteriales > Abditibacteriaceae > DASWNL01. Next base: position 1,664 of record DASWNL010000167.1, on the reverse strand, counting down.
ATCTACAAGGGCGATGGTGCCGCCGGCATTGCCGGGAATATCTACCACATCATTGACCAAACGCGGCGTAAAGCCGCTACCGGCGCCCATCATGGTAATTTTGATAGGGCGGCGCATGACGCCGGGCAAGCCTTTGGCTTCGGCTTCTTTGGTGTGTTCGCTATGTCCTTTGGTTTCTGCTTTGGTGTTCTCTTTAGCCACGAAAATGAATCTCCTGTCAGGGTTATTTATCGCTGTCGGGTTAAGGATAGCCGCGCCTTTATATGATTGACAACGGAGCGTAATCTTCCTATCCTATCTTGGACAATCCAAACAGGCCGTGAAGAGGAGTAGTAAGCTGTCGGGCGTTCGAGAGAGTCTCTGGGTGGTGCAAAGAGATAACGCGCAAAGCCGAACTCGCCTTGGAGCCGTTTAAGCGATGAGCTATCAGCATTTAACTTTTAGCCAGGTAGTTTAAACCGGGAACGCCCGTAACAGCGTTAATGAAGAGCCGTGAACGACAATTTTGAATGTTAAATTTTGGATTTTAAATTGAACGAATCAATTCAAAATTCAAAATTCATAACTCAAAATTCCGCTTCGCGGAATGTGGGTGGCACCACGGGAGACCAGTCTCTCGTCCCGCAACGGGACGGGGGATTTTTTTGTGTCCGTTAGCAAATCAGAAACATCATGCAAGAACTGATTTCGCCCGCGCAATCGGAAAAGTTGGTCTTAATTGGCGCTGTGCTACTGGCGCTGTGGGGCGCTGTTTCGGGCTATCGCGCGCTGGGCACTAAAGGCTTAATCGGCATAGTGCCGGGCCTGTTGATTTGGCCGTTGTGGCAGATGCATAAATATGTGACACGCTTTGACCCGCAGACGGGTTACTTTGGTCTGGACAAAGTAAAAGTGTTATTTGGCGAAGCCGCGCTGTTCATCGTTATCGGCGCGGTGTTGGGTTGGTTGTGGAGCAAAATTCAATCAAAAACAGAAAAGGAATAGCCGCGAAAAGAAACAAAAACCACAGAAAGAGTTGAGTTCTTTTTGCGTATTTTGCGCTTTTTTGCGGCCATCAAAAGGAGACATTGTGGCGCAGATTTATTACGATCAGGACGCGGATTTAAAAGCTTTAGAAGGCAAGACGATTTCGGTGATTGGCTTTGGCAGCCAGGGACGCGGGCAGAGCCTCTGCTTGCGCGATAGCGGCGTGAAAGTGCTGATTGGCGTGCGCCCCGGCAAGTCGCGCGATGCGGCTTTGGCCGAAGGCATGGAAGTGGTGGACACCGAAGAAGCCGCCGCGCGTGGCGATGTGATTCAGATTCTGACGCAAGATCACCTGCAAGCTGAAATCTACGAAAAGCAGGTTGCCCCGAATCTCCAACCGGGCAATGCCATGCTCTTTTCGCACGGTTTTAATGTGCATTTCGGCTTCATCAAACCGCCTGCGGAAGTGGACGTTTTAATGGTGGCACCCAAAGGCCCCGGCCCGTTTGTGCGCCGCCAGTATGAGGAAGGCAAGGGCGTTCCCGCTTTGCTTGCCATTCATCAGGACGCCACCGGCAACGCCAAAGCGATTGGCTTAGCCTATGCCAAAGCGCTTGGTGCTACGCGCGCGGCGGTTTATGAAACCAATTTCCAGGAAGAAACCGAAACCGACCTTTTCGGCGAACAGGCCGTGCTGT
>DASWNL010000166.1:0-5262 GCA_036399215.1 Abditibacteriaceae bacterium | reverse complement strand
GTCGAAGTTTTGGCGGAAGGCGCGCTGGAAGGCGTCGAGGGCTTCAAAGACGATCTCGCCGCCGGGCCTGCCTCCGGTCGCGTCGAACAGGTCGAAGAACTCAGCCTCGAACCGACGGGCTTGTACGTCGCCTTCCGCATCGAAAGGTAAAAAAAGCCGTCAGTTGTCCGTCGTCGGTTGTCGGTTGTTTGTGACAACCACGCGAGCCGCTAAAGATTCAAGCGAACAACTGACAACTGACAAAGGGCAACGAACAAACTTATGGACAATCTCAAAAAACTGATTCGAGAAGTGCCGGACTTTCCAAAACCGGGCATCAATTTCTACGACATTACGACGCTCCTCAAACAAGCGGAAGGCTTGCGCCTGACGGTGGACGCGCTCTCCGCAGAGTTCAAGGATGAGCAGGTTGACGTGGTGCTCGGCATCGAAGCGCGCGGCTTTATCTTCGCGCCCGCGCTGGCCTATCACCTGAACGCGGGCTTCGTGCCCGTGCGCAAGCCCTCGAAGCTGCCCGCCGAGACGGCGAAGATTTCTTACGCGCTCGAATACGGCGAGGACACGCTGGAAATTCACCGCGACGCCGTGGGCGCGGGCGACCGCGTCATCATCGCCGACGACCTGCTCGCCACGGGCGGCACGGCGAAAGCGGCCGTCGATCTGGTGGAGAGTCTGGGCGGCGTGGTCGCGGGCTTAGTCTTCGTGGTCGAACTGGAATTCCTCCCCGGCCGGGAAAAACTGGCTGGCTACGACGTGCGCTCGCTCATCAAGTATCAATCCTGAGCGTGCTGGACTGAGGTTGCGACTTCTGCTAAGTTCCTGTCGCATGCTCCCGTAGCTCAGCTGTATAGAGCGTCCGCCTCCTAAGCGGAAGGTCGCGCGTTAGAATCGCGCCGGGAGCACCACACTTTTTCTCACTTTATCCAACCGACGGAACGCGCCGACGAAAGGCTCATTCCTTGTTGCCGCCGCCCGTGCCGATGTGCGAGACGGCGAAGGCGGCATAGGAATCGGCCGATGCGATTCAGGGCCGGGTTCACCTCGCGGTTGAAGAAGGCGATGCACCCAGCGCCGACGAACAGCGCGTGATAAACGGAAACTATCGACCAACACAACTTGCTGCGCGTGCTCGATGTTATTTCCGATACTTCGGATTACGTGATTGGGTTGACGGGGACGGGTTGGGTTTGGGGCGTATACTCGTCAGGCGTGAATTGGTCTTCTCCGGCGGGCGGCGTGTGAAGTGCGGCAACGCACGGCAGCTTGATACATCAAGCACTTCATGTACACGAACAAGCTGAATCTCTTTTTACGAAGGTAGTACCGGGTTCGGCTCTTACGCTGCTCGCGCTGCTTTCATACCCTCACGCGAAAAACGACCATGACAAAGGCCATGACGATGCCCGCAATCATCAACGCAAAACCAATTTCAAGGTGGCGCTGTTTTTCCTCCAACAACTCCGACGCCCTTTCCCTGATGTCGCTCGGCGAGCGCAAGTTGATTCTTACGATTTCGGTTTTCAGCACGCGCAGGCAGTAGTAAGTCGCGGCCACCCACGGAATCAAAGGCGCAATGAAAAGGGCCTTGTTGTAGACCTCCATATTTTCCGGGATAAACTTGGCGAAGCCCAGAATGCCCAGATAAACGGTCTGCAACATCCCCAGAGCTTTTATCAACTCGCTCGCCGCGTTGCGCACGCCCGGCACGGAATCCTCCAACATCTTCACCCCGTGCGCGAGCCATAAGTCGTCATCCGATTCGGAAGGCGGGCTATCGTAAATTATTTCCAACCCATTCTTCCCATCCCTCTCAACCGCTCTCTGTTCCATAGCTTCAGACATCGCGCGCCTCCACAGCACCGGGGAAGGATTCTATTGACGAGCAGCCTCGATCATCACCCGCGTCACGATCACTCTGCCGTCCGTGCATTCACGACAACGCAAAACAATCCGCTCAGGCACAATTGACGAAGAAAAATCCGCCCGCCTCGCCACCGAGTCTCCACGCAGGGCGTCGTCCACATCCACCTCATTAACATGCCTGTTCGCCCCATTGCACCTGATTTTAATGATTTGCCCCATCCGTGAATCTCCCAAAGTCCAATCAAGCTAAAGCGGGTCGCTCTTTCTTATCCATCAAAACGCGACATGCACTACTTGAAATCTTCAAACCATTCAGGCACATCCTCACCGGTAGCCTCTTTCCACACAGGATCGAAGTTCTCTGCACCCCATTCGGCGCGAAGTTCTTTGAGATCATTAACAGCGATTCTGGCGTTTGGTAATTGTAGTTCCAGAAAAATACTCAGTGCAGACAGAAAATGCTGAAACGCCTCAGCATAACTCCTTATAGCAACAAACAGCCTTCCGGTTTGACCGAAAGAATTAGCAATGCCAATGCGGTCACCAAGCTCTTCTCTGATCTTTAGCGAGCGGTCGTAATATTCTAATGCTTGTTCATGATCACCACGCTTCTGATGAATCATGCCGATCTGATGAAGCGAGCTGGCAATGCCCAAGCGGTTGCCAAGTTCTTCTGCCATCTTCAGCGAACGACGGTAGTATTCTAATGCTTGTTCATAATCACCACGCTTCTCATAAATTATGCCGATCTGATGAATCGAGTTGGCAATGCCAGCGCGGTTGCCAAGTTCTTCTTCAATCTTCAGTGAACGACCGTAGTATTGTAATGCTTGTTCATAATCACCGCGATTCTCATAAATCATGCCGATCTGATGAAGCGAAACGGCAATGCCAGCGCGGTTGCCAAGTTCTTCTTTAATCTTCAGCGAACGGTCGTAGTATTCTAAGGCTTGTTCATAATCAGCACGATTCTGATAAATTATGCCGATTTGATGAAGCGAAATGGCAATGCCCGAGCGGTCGCCAAGCTCTTCTGCCATCTTCAGCGAGCGGTTGTAGAACCCCAATGCTTTTTCATAATCGCCGCGAGACTGAATTAAATATCCAAAGTTGTGCAAGATTGCCGCAGTTCTTTGTGCATCAAGTTTGTCAAATAAACGGCGATGTTGACCTTCCAAATACTGGATAAATCCCCATCTGGCTAAAAGTTCAGTAGCGCCTATCAGGAGATTGGCAGCGTCATTGAAATCTTCGGCTTCCATGAGTAATTCAAAGGCTTCCATCTCGATCCATATCGCCGATTGAGTCATGTCCCTCAGTTGACTCAATTTGGTATAGTTAGTGTAGAACGTGGCGCCATCACGCAAATGCTCGCGCCAAGTTTCGCTCGACAGTTTGTCTTGGCAGAAATCACGTACAAGAGTATGAATAGATAGCCCTTTCAATTGGCCGTCTTCTTGCATCGGCGTGAGCAATCCCCATTCAATCAATTCCCTGATCGGATTGGTCAAATCCTCAACTTGTCTTCGTTCAGGAAGAACTTCTTCAAGCTCTTGCAGAATTTCCGCTTCATCCAGCGACTTCCATTCTTCCGGCAGGTTGTCGCCCATATTTCTTAAAACTTGCGCTGCATATGAAACCTTTGTGCCCATGACCCATTCGGTCGCTTCGTAGGGCACGGATTGGCGGAAGGCTGCGAGGCGGTTGAGGAGTTCGCGGCTGCGGTCAGAGAGTTGCGCGTAGTTGAGTTCGATTGCCAGAAATGAGCGCAGTTCGGCGTGGATGTTCTTGGCGTCCGCGAGGGCGCGGCCGAGGGGTTGGTGATTGCAGTAACGGTCGAGTGTGACGAGCGCGTAAGGATGGCCGCCGAAGGTTTCTAATGCTTCGAGTTTTTCCGTGTGGGAAGCTGCGGCGAGGTGTTGCAGCTTTTGCATCAAGCTCAGGGCTTCGGGGCGGCTTAAATCTTCGAGTGGCAGTGATTGGATGCTGCCGAGGCGTTTGTCGTCAAGTTCGAACAGGTAGCGGCTGGTGAAGAGAAAATGGCTGGCGGTCGCGGTCGTTTTGACAAGCGTGGTGATAAAGGTGCGCAGGTTTTCGTCCGCGATACGAAAGCCTGTGTCGGTGCGTTCGAGTTGGCTTTCGATGTTGTCGAAGATCAAAAGCAGAGACCACTGCGATAAGACTTGCGCGAGATAATTTGCCAGAACGTCCGGTTGCAAATTTTGATAAAGCAACTGCTCCAGAGCCTTCACGCCTTGAGGGGCGAAATACTGATGCAATTTGATCATCACGGTTTCGGGCGTGAGCGTGCCGCTCGAACAGTCGAAGGCATAGACGCCTTGAAAACGTTTCTTCAATCGCGTGGCGACATGGCTGACAAGCGCGGTCTTGCCGATGCCGCCGATACCGTGAACGATGACGGCGCGTTGATTGCGCTGGAGGATGCCGTCGCGAACCTGACGATACTCGCGCCGCCTGCCGTAGAAGCCGTAGCTCAGTTGCGCCAGTGGCAGGTAAAAACTGAAATCAATTTTCGGCGTTTCCACGACGGGCGCGGCTTCCGCCTGTGTTGTCTGGAGACACGCGCCGTTCGACGTGAGCAACACGGGGGCGAGGGCGTCTGCTTGCAAATAATGATCGTCGCTGAGAAGCAAGGCGCGCCGCGCCGCATGGGAGGCTAATTCCAGCGTGCTTCCCGATGCGATTCTCTTATAAAATGCTTCGGCGAACTTTAAACCTCCCGTGTCCGAAATCGAAAACTGCATGGCAATCACGGCCGGAATCCGGCGGCGCAAAAGCCCGCGCGCCATATCGCGGAAGCCCGCGACGTTGATCGTGCGCGAGGTCTGACAGCCTGAAAGAACTACCAGCCGCAGAGAGCTTTCGCCGCGCTGGAGGGATTGCAAGACTTCGGCGACCGAAGTGGGGCGGCTTGCACCGCGCGCGTCTTCGAGTAGCAAGCCGCTTCCATTTTCAGGCGCGATGCCGTGCCCGGCGAAGTGAAAAATTTGATAAGCCGTCTCCAGACTTCCTTCTAAAATTTCCAGCTTGGCTTCGTCCTCAAAATCCGCACGGATGCGGCCCTGCCCGGCGGGGTCGTTGATGGCTTCGAGCAAAATCTCCTGTTCGCGTTCCATCTGCAAACGGGAATTGTCCGGCAGATCGAGCGGGCTGGAAACAAGCGCGAGCATCTTCAAAGGCAACGGCATGGCGGGCGGCGCGTCTTGCGGTTGAACGTCCAGCGGGAGGCGCGAGAGGGTGGTCCTGGTTCCCGCCGCGATGAACTCTTCACCGTCGAAAAGGGTTTCCCAGGGGATAGCTTCCAACTCGTTCGCATCAGCCGCGATGCGTAGGCAAAGGACGACAAACTCATTGCTCTGTTTATGCTCCAACCATACG
>DASWNL010000165.1:0-5180 GCA_036399215.1 Abditibacteriaceae bacterium | reverse complement strand
TTCAACGAATGACCATAAATCGAGAATATCAATAGCGCCAATGGCGCGACCTGAAATTTTAGCCTGGTTGCTAATCGCGCCGACTAAATCGGCAGGACGCAAGCCATCCTGTCGCCCCATATTGATGTGCAGGCGCGCCATGCCGTGTTCAGGTTGTTCCCTATCGGCCACGATCTCTTCTTCGATTTCCGCTGCATTGGAGTGTTGGCTTTTCCATAACAGATGCAACGCGGCTCCGGCGATGTCGCCGGCTTCAAACTCTTCGCATAATTCAGCGACTACTGCCATCTCATTTTCAAATTCGCCGGCGTCTAAGGCTTCGCGCACGGTTTCGATGAAAACGGTGCGACGCCGCGCGGCTATGTCGGCAGCCGTCGGCAAGCGCACCGGTTTAATCGGCGCGCCAATCAACTTTTCAATAAATTTCAATTGCTTGCGCTGGCGGCTTTCGATGATGGTAATCGCATCCCCGCTGCGCCCGGCGCGACCTGTGCGGCCAATGCGGTGAATATACTGCTCGACATCAAAGGGCAAATCGTAGTTGATAACGTGTGTCACATGTTCGATGTCGAGGCCGCGCGCCGCCACATCGGTTGCCACCAGTAAATCCGATTGTCCTTCGCGGAAGCGCTTTAAAACGCGTTCGCGCTCAGCCTGCGTCATGTCGCCGTGAATCGCTTCAGCCATGTAACCGCGCACGCGCAAGGCTTCCGATAAATCCTGTGTATCCTGGCGCGTGCGACAGAAAACGATAGTAGGGCCGGGCGTTTCCATATCTAAGATGCGCCCCAATGCCTCCAGTTTCTTGCCCGACGCGACTTCGTAATAAGCCTGGTTTGTGGTTTCCAACGTGCGCTGTTTGGCTTCGATATTCACGCGCTGCGGATTGCGCAAAAAGCGCTTCATCAACTCGGCAATGCGCGGCGGCACAGTGGCTGAAAAGAAAGCTGTCTGCCGCTCGGTTGGCAGTTCCGACAAAATGATTTCGATCTCTTCCAAAAAACCCATCGCCAGCATTTCATCGGCTTCGTCCAGAACGCAATATGAAACTTTATCGAGTGCTAACGAGCCACGGCGCAGATGATCCTGCACGCGGCCCGGCGTGCCCACAACAATGTGCGCACCGTTTTGCAAAGCGCGAATCTGGCGGTCAATGGGCTGCCCGCCGTAAATGGGCACGACACGTAGGCCCGTAAAGCGAGCTAAATCGTGAATACCATCAGCCACTTGCAAAGCCAATTCGCGAGTGGGCGCCAAAATTAAAGCCTGGGTTTCGCGGCGCGCCGCATCAAGTCGAGAAACCAGAGGCAAGGCAAAAGCCGCTGTCTTTCCCGTGCCGGTTTGCGCCTGGCCGATTAAATCGTGACCTGCCATCAGCAACGGGATAGCACGCGCTTGAATTGGCGTCGGTGTTTCAAAGCCCAACGCCGCCACAGCGCGTGCTACGGTTTCGGGTAATTCTAAATCAGCAAAACGCGGCAACTCATTGTCAACGGGCGTTTCAACTGCTGTTTCAATGGGCGCTTGCACTGTTGGTTCAACTGTTGGTTCAAGGGGCGCTACATTATTTGCTTCGATGGGTTTAGTCGTTTTGCCGGGTTTACTGGCTTTCGCGGTCGGTTTTTTCGGGCCAGCCGTTTTCTTTTTTGGCGCGAAATTTTGATTCGCGTCTAACAAGAATGGGGGCAAGCCTGGCTTGCTTTTCGTGTTCTTCGGGCCGGTTTTTGGGCCTGTTTTCGTTTTCTTACCGGGATTCGGTTTTTTATCTTTAGGCATTGCGCCTCCGTAGTTTTTTGTTACTTAGATTCAGGTAATCGCACCATGCAATTCATCAGGTGTTCCAGTGCCTCGTTCAAATTATGCGCCATGCCCGAATGTGCCGGCGAGGTTTGAACAATTGTGCTGCGCGGCGCCACCAGCCAGTGAAAACGTGCCCGTTGCTCCATCAGGCCCACCGGGCCGGATTCTTTGCCGCCTTTGCAAATGAGGGGAATCGCTGCTAAATGCTCTTCGATCTCTTCAATTTCCATCCACGGCGCAAACGCGGCAAGCCGGGCTTTATCCACTTCCACCTGAGCTTGGAGGAACCTTTGCGTCGCACCGTAAAGCACTATGCCAGCGTTAAGAAACTCTTCACGTTCGACGCGCGGCACAATGCGAATGACAGCGTAATCAAACGAGAAGAGTTCGGGCATTTTGCGCCTCCTCAACGAAATTTCGCGGGCCTTGCAGTCGCGTCAGCAAATACTCCAAATAAGCTGCACGATGCTCCTGGACAGTGCCAAACGGCGCATCCAAAAGCAGCCATTCATCGGGCACGAGCGCTAAGATTTCTTCTAATAAGTCACGAGTTATTTGCGGGACTAAAAGCGCGTCGGCGGCCTCTAAATCATCGGCTAAAGGCAACAAAACGTGGTCTTTGATGGGTGGAAACGGTGTTTGGCTGCGTTCTACGAAGTTGTCCCAGTTGTAATGAAAATAAAGCGCCGCGCCGTGGTCAATCAGATACAGATGCTTATGCCAGACCAGCATATTGGTATTGCGCGCCGTGCGATCTATATTGGTGACAAACGCATCCAGCCATACAATCTGCGAGGCTAATTGGGGCGCATCCAAAAGCGGCTTTTTGACCAAAGGATCAAAGGTTATCGAGCCAGGTAAATAATCCATCGCCAGGTTTAATCCGGCGCTGGCTTTTATGAGTTCGCGGATTTCCGAATCCGGCTCATTGCGCCCTAAAACCGGGTCAAGCTCGATAAAAACAATCTCCGGCACAGGCAAGCCAATCGCTCGTGCCATCTCGCCAACAATGAGTTCGGCAATCAGCACCTTTGGCCCTTGCCCGGCACCTTTGAATTTCAAAACGTAAGTGCCGTCATCATCGGCTTCGACAATGGCCGGCATTGAGCCGCCTTCCCGAAGAGGTGTCACATAACGTGTTGCATTCACTGTCCGCACATTCATTGTTGACCCGCCTCATTAGAAGGCTTATTAGAAGGCTTATTAGAAGGCGATATACCCGGCATTCTTTTTAGAGCGCGCACAGCAATCATCAGCGCCAGGAAATTCAAAAAGGCGCCTAAGAGGAAAGAAATGCCCGGCATTTTTACCGGCACACTATCGCGCGTAAAATAACTAAACAATCCCGTGGCTACAATTGGCCCGATAATGCCCATCAGATTTGCCAGACTGGAAAGCGCACCCTGCAAAGTGCCCTGCTCATCTTCGCCGACTTGTTGTGACAAAAGCCCCTGCGTTGCCTGACTGCCCAGCAATCCGACACCACCTAAAATCATAATAGCGTAGATCATCCAGCCCTGTGTTGCCAGAGCATAGGCTACAAATTCGATAGCCGCTGTTGCCAGGCCAATCATCATGGTGCGCCGCTCGCCCCACAAAGGAATGAGAATGCGCGCTAATCCCATCTGATAAATCAACGCAATGGCGCCAAAAGCGGCCAACGACCAACCAATTTGATCGGGCTTCCAACCAAAACGTGCTTCAGTAAATAAAACCCAGGTGCTTTCGATGCAGCGCATAGCCAGATTGCTGGCGATGAGGCTGCCGGTCAGCCCCCAGACAACCGGGTATTTACCGAGCATTTGCAAGGCGCCCAGAGGGTTGGCTGCTTTCCACGAAAAGGCGCGACGATTTTCAACTTTAAGCGATTCCGGCAAGATGAAATAACCGTAAAGCCAGTTCGCTATGCATAAAAGTGCTGCCGCCCAAAACGGCGCGCGGTGACCATACTGGCTTAAAAAACCACCAAGAGCCGGGCCGATAATGAAACCCACACCAAAAGCGGCACCGACTAATCCAAAGTTTTGCGAGCGTTCTTCGGGAGGGCTGACATCAGCGATATAAGCATTCGCTACGGTAAAGCTGGCGCCTGTAATGCCCGACAATGCCCGGCCAATATAAAGCCAGAGCATAGTGGGCGCCAAAGCCATCAATACATAGTCAACGCCTGCGAAAAAGAGCGACACCAACAAAACCGGGCGCCGCCCGACTTGGTCGCTGAGCGTGCCTAAAAGCGGCGCGAACAGAAACTGCATGGCACCATAAAGTGCGAATAGAAATCCGTATTGACGCGCCGCCTCACTGCGGCTCAATTGCGTCAATTCCGCAATAAACTCCGGCAAAACCGGAATGAGCAGGCCAATCCCTAAAATATCAATCAGCAGCGTGACAAAAATAAATCCAAGACTCGAATTACGCTTCAAAATAACTTTCTCTTTTAACCATAAGAACTATCGCCGTAAGTGGGGATGCCAATTCCACGCCCGATAATGTTATAGGCTTGGTGACTGGACACTCAGTTAACCTACGGCTAACATGTGCCGCGCGCACGCCGCGCCGACTCCTCCAAAAGCCTTTTTCTCCACTCAGCGCCTTCTGGTGTCTGCACTATATCATGCAGAGTGGCGCGCTTGTAGTGAGGCACATAGTTTCCCAAGTGCCAGGCTAAGGGACGATATAAGGCGAAGTCTCCAGGGCCAAGATGGAGACAGACTGCGCCCGGCATGCTCTGGCAATACTCCCGGCACAATTGCTCGCGCTCCTGGTAAGAGCGACCTTCTAAATCGGGGCCTGGCACAGGGCGTTGCGGGAAGCGCTCCTTTTCGCGGGGTAGATCAGGGCGCCAATGGCTCCCTGGAACGATCCAAGTGCAGGAATCCTCGTAAAGTGCGCAATTGACCTGATTGACGATGCTGAGATCGTGCAGCATCGTGCCCCAATGGGCGGGGTCAAAGCCGGGCAAGTTGTCGAGTATATCGCGGTGCCACGCCGTGCACCACGGCAGATCAGCCGGTTCCAACAACACACCCAGCAATTGGAGATCGCCATAGTTATGTTGGGGAGAAAGCACCTGAGCCACCGCCTGACGCAGAACGGGTAAGTCGCGATAATCAATGAAGGGTTGTTGCTCGATGTCATAGGCGGCTACCGGCTGGAAGCGTTGAGCTTGCGGCCCCTGTTGCCGGCGTGCCAGGTCGCGGCCCTGGTCAGTTACACGGCGCAAATCACTAATCAAGGATGTGGGCAATATCGAGCGAAAAACCGTGACGCCGCGCGTATAGAATTCTTCTATATGCTGCTCGGAAAAGTGGAATGTCATAAAGAGGTCGCGTGGTAAAAACCAGATAAATAGTAACTCATAAAGCCTCCTAATGTCGCCC
>DASWNL010000164.1:0-25016 GCA_036399215.1 Abditibacteriaceae bacterium | reverse complement strand
CGACCGCGTGCCGGAACGCTTGAAGGTCGCCGAAGAAATCGGCGCGACAAAAACTATTTTAGGTGGCAGTGCCGAACTGATTGAAGCTGCGCGCGAATTAACCGAAGGACGTGGCGCCGATGTGTGCATCGAATGCGCCGGCCATCCTGATGCCATAAACGCCTGCATCAGTGCGGCCCGGCCCGGCGCAACGGTTGTTCTCATTGGTATGCCGCCGGATGACACGGCGACCCTTAATATCAACGACATGATCGTGCGCGAAATTAAATTGCGCCCCATCTTTCGCTATAACAACACTTTTCCCACCGGCGTGAATTTAGTGGCGTCAGGTAAAGTCAATTTAAAACCGCTCATTTCCAGGCGATTCTCATTGCCAGAAGTGCCTCAAGCCTTTGAATACGTCACCGAAAATCGTGCCACGTGCGTGAAGGCGATTGTTGATGTGAGTTGAGGCTCCTTCACTCTGCGTGAGTGACGAAATTTTAACCCCCAACCCCCTTGCGGGCGCCCTATGGGCAGGAGGGACTAAAATCAAACGCTATTCAACAGGCGCTATGTTGCCCTTGCCAAGCCAAATTTGAGCATAGCCCCCTTACCAAGGGCGGGTGCCCTCTGGGCGGGGGGTTAGAATTTCCATGCCACGCGCTTTACTTCTTATTCTGGATGGTATCGGTTGTGGTGCGGCAACGGATGCGGCTCTTTACGGCGACGCGGGCGCCGATACACTGCGCCATATATTGCAAGCGTTTCCTGATTTGCAACTGCCGCATTTAGGGTCACTGGGTTTGGGCCGCGTTTTAGGTTGCGATAGCTCTGCAAGTAGCCCGGCCAGTGCCTCTTATGGCACCATGCAGCCAAGTGCGGCGGGCAAGGATTCCACAACCGGCCACTGGGAATTATGCGGCGCCGTTTTGGAGACACCCTTTGCCGTTTACGAGAAATTTTCTCCTGAAATAGTTGAAAAACTCGAAGCCAAATGCGGCACTCGTTTCATTGGCAACTACGCCCAAAGCGGCACAACGATTTTGCAGGAACTGGGCGAGCAGCATCTAAGAACCGGCCTGCCGATTCTCTACACCTCAGCCGATTCGGTTTTGCAAATTGCGGCGCATGAGCAAGTTATTTCCGTTGAACAACTCTACACAATCTGTCGCGCCGCGCGTTGTGTGGCCGATGAATATCAAATCGGACGTGTCATCGCGCGACCTTTTATCGGTGAGCCAGGAAGTTTTCAGCGCACGTCCAATCGCCATGATTTTTCCCTCCTCCCACCACGCACAATTTTAAATGCGCTGGTTGATGCGGGCGTCCCGGTTTATGGTGTCGGGAAAGTGGCGGATTTATTCGCTGGTAGCGGCTTTACGGAAAACTTTGCCACCAAAAACAATCGTGAAGGCATGGCGCGCATCGAAAACGAGTGGCGCACTCTGAAAAGCGGTCTGCTTTTCGCCAACTTGGTGGATTTCGACACGCTTTACGGCCATCGCCGTGATGTGCGCGGCTTCGCCAACGCCTTACAAGAGTTCGATGAGTGGCTTGGCGCTTTTTTGCTACAGGTTGCAGGCGGTGATTTGTTAATCATCACGGCTGATCATGGTAATGACCCAACTTTTAAAGGCACTGATCACACCCGCGAAAACGTGCCGCTCCTGGTAAAATGCCAGACACGACAAGAAAACTTAGGTCGTCGCGAATCTTTTGCGGACGTAGCCGCGACTTTAGCGCGGCATTTTCAAATTGAAGATTGGAAAAGCGGCACACCGCTCTGGTAGATTACCGAAAGAATATCATGACCGTTCAAAAATTGGCGCGCTATTTCGATCACACGGTTTTAAAGCCCGATGCGACGGCTGAAGATATTTTGTCCCTGTGCCATCAGGCACGCCAGTGGAATTTTGCCACCGTTTGTGTGGCGCCCGATTGGGTGGCTTTTGCCCATGACATGCTCAAAGACAGCGACGTGCTGGTGGCGAGTGTTGCGGGCTTTCCACATGGCAATACACTTTCGCAAATAAAGGCTCAGGAAACGCAATTAGCTCTTGAAGCCGGGGCTATGGAAGTAGATATGGTTATGGCGATTGGTCAGGCCAAACAGGGCGCCTGGCGCCAGGTGGAAGCTGATATTCGTGGCGTGGTCGAAGCCGCGCGCTCTAAGCCGGGCGCCATTGTGAAAGTCATCTTTGAAAACGCGCTTTTAACTAAAGAAGAGATTCAAAAAGCCTGCTTCATTTGCAACGCGGCGGGCGCGCATTATGTGAAAACTTCAACAGGTTTTGCTTCAAGCGGCGCGACGCTTGAAGATGTGCGCCTGATGCGCCGCTATGCGCAACCTGATGTCGGCGTCAAAGCCGCTGGTGGCATCCGCGATTTGGAAACCGCCTTAGCTATGATCGAAGCCGGCGCCACACGATTAGGCAGTTCAGCCTCGGTAAAAATTGTTGAGGAATTTCAAAAGCGCGAAGCGTGAATTTAGACTTTTAAGGCAGAATCGTTATCGAGATAAAAAAGGGCGCTGCCTAAAATAAAAGCTTGTGGCGCATAGTGCTTACACAAAGCGATCATTTCGCGTTCGCTGATCTGTTGGTGTGAAAAGGCTAAAGACATAAATTTACCGCGCTTGTCCTCTACCATCATTTCAAATTTGCCTGAAGTTTTTTGCCAGATGAAAATGCTTTTGATCTGCTGCCACGGCAGAGGCTCCTTGTGCAGGCGTTGGCGACAAGAGAGGCCGTGCTCGTCAACGCGGCAGGTGCGACGCTGGCTACACGTGTAGGCAAAAACCGAAAAAATCCATATCAAACCGATGACCTTTGAAGGCGCGCTAAGCTGTTGATCTTTCCACCAATCTTGCGCTACGAACGCAAGTGTAAAAGCAAAGAGCAAACCGATTGTTTGCCACTCTTCGGGTGTTTTTGGAATCTTCGGCTCTTGCCAGGACAACGAATCAGTTTGTGGGGAATTGATAGAATCTGTGCTTGATTCGTCTAAAGGCCAAACAAATTTATTTTCTTTACCGGACAAATAATGTTTGAGCTTTTCATGCAATACGCTTTCGGTGACTTCGGAAAAGTTCAGCGGCATTGACGGAAGATGGATGCCGCCCTGCAAATTTACTTGTAAAAGCAAATCGCCTCTTTTATCATCAAGGGTTTTGATTTTAAACGCGATTATCTCTTCCCATGCCAGAAACTGTTTTTTGAAAGCCAGGGAATCGAAACCAGGATGAGCACTTAAGCCTGAAGAATCCAGCCTGTAAGTTCGAGGCACGTGCTCTTTATACTGTTGCCATTGCGTAAAAAGAACTGCTACTGCACCAACGAATAGAGGCAGCCAGAAACCAATATAAATTAGATAAGCTGCTACTGCGCAGTAGAACAAGAGTTTCATCTGCAAAGACTTCCGCATAATCTTTGAAAGTTCGCGCCATCTCTCTTGAGATTGGTCACGCGTTTCGTGCCAGATTAAGACTTTTTGTTCCATATCTCAATTTTAATGTTTCTACTCTAAGAAAACCAATTGACTGCTTGCCGCTTGTATTGCCGCGCCGTTGTTCTATAATGCGTGATAACAACCATCCAGCGAAATCAAAACGACGTAAGGCTTCTTAAACTTGATGAATCGTTTCTGGCTAATCGCTTTGTTAGTCTTAGCGGGCGCTTTTTGGTGGATGTGCGGCGTAAAGCCTGTGTCTCAGCGCCCAATGCCATTTGTGACGGCTACGGCGCCTTTTTCCGATAACACGTCGCAGCGCGCGATATTGGCTTTAGGTTCAGCGCCGCGCCCGAACGTTTTACATCGCCGTGATTGGTATGCGGCGTGGATTTACACGCCCTTAGCGCAGCCGCGCGTGGTTTGGCATCAAAGCGCAGATCAATCTGTGTTGCATCAGGCGCGGCAATCCACTGCGCGTGAAATTGCCGTTATCAACGGCGGCTATTTCGTGCCGGGGCCAGGCCGCTCTCACCCTTTCCTCGGCGACGTTTCTACGGGAAAGCAGCAATGGCAGCACGGTGCGGGCGCGGCCCAAACTCCCCAGCGCCGTTGGGTTGTTGGTTGGCAGTTGCAAAACGGTAAGGCGCCGCGTTTTGGCCTGGAATTAATGGAAGATAACGCGCTTTACGGTTTTGCGCCCTCACCCTCTTTTCAGCGCCGTTTTTCTCACGGCATGAGCGGCTTGTTGTGTCTGTTGCGCGATGGAGAAGCACAAGTCTGGCGCGATGAACAAAAGCGATTGCACATTGCTCCACCGGGGCAGTGGAAAGGACTGGAGAACTCCTTTGGCCCCTATTTTCGCCATGCGGCTATGGGTTGGAGCAAGGATGGCAAGCATTTATTTTTGGTGGTGCAGCACAATCCGCGCGGCGTAGATGAAATGCGCGATTTGTTCGGGCGTTACGATAAGAAAGATTACAAGGGCGAAGGCGTGCTATTGCCCGCTCTGCGCCGTGCTTTCGCGCAACTGCCGGAAAATCAACGGCCTTGTGCGCCCGATGAACTGCCAAAGCGCATTGAAAACGCCGTCTTATTGGATGGTGGCCATTGTTCAAGCCTGATTTATCGGCGGCGCGATGGAAATCGTGTCATAGAATCCGGTAGTTGGTTGCACGGCGTGCCGGGAGCGTTAAAAGCGTCGCGCGTGCCGACGATGATTGAGGTGACGCAACCATGAATTCACAGAATTCCAAAGCGCAAAACGAAAAGCGTTTTTTTGTGATTGCCACGCTTGTCGCCTTCGGCATCATCGCAGTCAGCGGCACTTTGCGTTGGCGTGCCCAGCAAACTGAATGGATGCGCCACGACCAGGCGGCGCAACGCGAAGCCAGGCGTTTGGCGGCCAGAGAAGCCGCCGAAAAGCGCCTCGCTTTGTATCACAAATTTCTCCAACAAAAAGAACAGCAACGTATTGCAGGAATAGGTGTGCGCACCGCACTTATCCAAGCGGCGGAAAACGGCAACCTGCCCATAGTGCGCCAACTGTTGAAAGAAGGCTACGATCCAAACTACGAGGAAGAAAATGATTATGGCTATGGCGGGCCTGCGCTTGAGGCTGTAGTAGGTCAGGAGCGTTATTGGGAAAATTCTGCCAAACGCGATAAGGCCATGAAGGACATCATTACCATCATTCGTTTGTTGGTGCGGCACGGGGCGAAGGTGAAAAACGAAAAGGGAGAATCTTCCTTGTTCCACACGGCTTTGCAAGGCCCCGGCGAAGGCCAACCAATGCGGCCTATTATTCGTGAGTTGTTAAGAGCGGGCGCTGATCCAAACCAGAAGTTTGGCGATGTCAAAGACCCTTACAACGTTGGCACTCCACTCGGCAGTATAGGGCATAGATATGGCCGTTTAAGTCAGGATGAACGCGCCGAAATTATGGATGACCTGTTGCGTTTTGGCGCCCGGTTGGAAGGGCGCGATTGGTGGAATCGCACGCCGCTTTTGCAGGTTTTGGATAAGTGGGATGCTCAAAGCGACGAAGCGGTTTTGCTATTAAGGCGCGGGGCCAAAGTGAACGTGCGTGATAGAAACCGGCGCACTCCCTTGCACACACTTTTCGGGGCGACTCCTGAAAATGGCATCACTACCGTAGATGTTGATTTGCCTTTTGTCAAGACCATACTGCGGCGCGGTGCCGATGCTGATGCCCGCGATAAAAATGGCCGCACGCCGCTGCATTTTGCCACTGAGAACCTGAAGGTGAGCGCTAATAACTGGGAGTATTTCCTGGAATATTTTTCAGCGATGAGATTGCTGCTGAATTATGGAGCCAACCCCAACGCGCGTGATGATAAGGGCCAGACTCCGCTCTTTTACATTGTGCAAGGCTTCGACAAAGATGCCCACAATGCGCGCTTTCAGGCAGCGCGGTTGCTTCTAAAACGAGGCGCTGATCCCAATATACGCGATAACAAAAGCCGGACGCCGTTATTGGTGCTGCTGAAGCAAGCTGCGCAGGGCAAAAAACCGGATTACTTTGCCGCGATGCAGAGAATGGCGCAGTTACTTTTGCAGAACGGCGCCAATGCCGATATTCGTGCCGCAGATGGCACCAGCGCGCTCAGCCTGGTGCAAAAACAAAAAGCCTTGCGTGCTTTGTTGAAACAGTGGGGCGCAACAGAGTAAACGACCTGCCTCTATGACTCGGCGGAAACGCGCCAAATTCCCACAGATTGTTTACACTGGGGCAACCGGAGGCCCGATTGGAACAGGAATATAATCACAGCACCATAACAGCAACTTCGTCGCAACCTGTAGCCGCGCCCTTGCCAGAGAATCGCCGCAATGGATTTGGTCGCATTGTTTTGATTTTATTAGCCGCTTTAAGCATCGCCGGCGGCTTATGGATGGGAGCGACCGAGGCCGGTCGCGATTTCGCCGAAACCGTGCCCGGTGCGGCTCGCACACTCCTGACACTCAAAAAAGACCCCGATTTGTTGTTCGATAACGTGCACAGCAATCGTGTCAACATTTTGCTGGTCGGCGAAGATTATAACTGGACAATCAAGCCGGTTTTCAATCCGCGCACCGGCAAATCAGCGCCGTTTCAGGTAATAGACAAAAACGCACCGCCTCGCTCGGACACGATGATCGTTTTTACTTTTGATCGCGAAAAACGCACGGCGCGCATGGTCTCACTGCCGCGCGATGCTCGCGTGACTTATACCGATCTTGCTGGAGACTCTCATCATAATCGCAAGCTAAACGCAGTTTATGCTTCGGGTGGCAAAGACCCACAGCAGCGCCAGCTTTTGCTCAAGCGTTTTCTGCGTGAGGAATTCGGCTTACGCATTGACCGCGTTGCCGTCATCAAGCCGAACAGCTTTAAGAAACTTGTCGAAATGGCTGGCGGCGTTTATGTAAAAGTGGACGGCGCGCTGGAAATTAACCGGCGCACCGGCAAGCGAGAGCGCGGGCCGATTCACTACAAAGATTCGTGGGGCCAATGGGAGATTAATCTCAAGCCCGGCTCGCAATGGCTCAATGGCGAGCAGGCGCATGGTTATGTGCGCTTTCGCAAAGATGATGAGGGTGATCCGGGCCGTATCCGGCGCCAACAGGCGGTTATGAAAGCACTGGCGAAACGCTTGATGGAAAAACCGTTCTGGCAGATTCCCGGTTTGGTGAAGCAAATCCGCCGGGAGTTTCGCACCGACATGAGTGATGATGAATTAGGCTCTGCCGCACTGTTCGCTAAAAACTTAGGCAGCGCCGAGCAGATTCAGCCGTTGACCTTGTTTGGTCGCTATGCTTCCGACGGTGATATTGTTTTAAACCGGCCCAAAAACCAAAAGCTGCTGGCGCATCTTTTTGGCGATTCGTTTAGTGAAGACAGCTTTTTGCGCGAATCGTCATGGACACGTCGCGACGACATCGGCCCGGCCAACAACGCTTCGCCGGGTGTGAAAGCCCTGCTTAAAGAAGCCGGAATTGAATAGGCACAAAACTCTCCGTGGAATGCTCACGTGTAGCGGCGGTGACAGGCATTCGTAGCCTGGAGAATTATCATGCATTTGCCTTCGCTTCAAAAGTGCGTCCTGACTGGCGGTTTAGGTTTTTGTGGTGCCAGTTTGCTGGTTTTTGGCACTGTCGCTTTTGCTGAACGCTGGATGTATGCGAATCTGGGCCTGGTTGGTTCTTACCTCATTTGGACGGTGCTTTTTGTCGCTTCCAGCGCTTTGGTTTTCAATTCGCTGGTGGCTGACCTGTGGCGTGGCTCACGATTTTGCTTACTTTTCAGCGTAGCATTTATCGCTTATGCGGCTGCGTGGTGTGGTGCTTATTTTATTTTGCGCGGTGTGCAGGGAGAGTGGCTCGGTTCACTGTTGGGGACACTTTTGATGGCCGCCGTTTTTGCTACTGGCTTCAAAAAACTCAGGCACCTGCCGTTTTTAGCGACGCTGCTTTTTCTCACACATTCGCTCGGTTATTTTCTCGGCTCAGCTTTGCATTCCAATATCGGCGGCCCAACGGGGATGTTGTTGTGGGGCGTCAGTTATGGCCTCTTTTTCGGTGCCGGAATCGGTGCTCTCTTGTATTGGGTGCAAAAGGTGGATTAGAGTTAAAGTCCTCTTTACTTTTTGCCAAAGGCGCGGGCGACTTCTTCAAGCAAATATTCTCGTTCGTGTTCAAGTGGCAGGGGGCGGCCTAATTTGGCGCCTAAACGATTGGCAAGAGATTCGGCTAATCGTTCGCGCGCGGCGAGGGGCAATTGTTCGCGGCGCGCTAAAAAGTCGCGCACCAGTTCGTAATCTTCCTGACTGAGTTTCACGCGAATCGCGGCACTTTCCGGGTCAATATCTACTTCAGGTGTGGCCTCTACAGGCGCAATCGGCGTGTCGGTTTGCACTTGCGGGCGCGGCATTTCCTGCGGGTTAAGAAACGCTTCAACGGCTTCGCTGATGGTCATCAAAGGCCGCTTTTCAGCCCCGCGCCGCTCACGCGCTACAATGGTGCCCGCCACCTGGTCACCGATGCGCTGGTTGTGAATATTCAAAACCGCTATCAACGAACCGGCGCCATACATGAAGGGCAGGAAATCCGCAATACGCAGCAGATTGCGCACGAAAATCGGCCACCATGTCGCGGGCATTCCTGTAGCATGAATAACACGCAAGCCCAGCCATCGTTTGCCCGGCGTTTGCCCGGCCCAGAGCCATTCGAAGATGAAAAAATAAGCGTAAAAGAGGAAGAATGCCGCGATGCCAAAGGCTGCTTTGGCGAATCCCAGCAGATATTGTGTCCAATCGGCGGGCGAAATGCCGCCCATCAGGTAATAGGCAACCAATGACATGACAGTAAAGGCCAACAATTGGATGGTCATGTCAATGGTAACCGCCGCGAAGCGCGAGCCAAGCCCTGCGGTTTCCACTTGAAACTCAATGTTTTCAGCAGAAAGAATCGTTACATCGTCATCCCAATAGGCCTTCATGATTTTTCACCGCAGAGACGCGGAGACACAGATAGGAAAATAGCCGCAAAAAAGCGCAAAATACGCAAAAAATTCTTGCAAGCTTTCGCGGTCTTTTGTGTTTTCTGTGGCTTCTCGCGGCCAATCTCCTTTTCTGTATTCCATGTGATTAAAAATCCTGTAACAATTCCAAAGTCAAACGCACTCCAAAGCCGGTAGCGCCGCGCTGGGTCAGGAACCGCTCATCTTTTACAAGAGAAAGTGCGGCAATATCGAGATGGCACCAGGGAATGCTCTCTCCCACAAAGTTTTCTAAGAAAACCGCGCCGGCGATGCTGCCGGCGCCGCGTTCTTGTCCCAAATTCTTCAAGTCGGAAATCGTGCCTTTGACGTGTTCTTTGTATTCGTCCCACATAGGGAACGGCCATAAAGGCTCGCCGGTTTTTGTGCCCGCCGCGATAGTTTTTTCTTGCAAATCCTGTCCGGCTTCATTAGCGAAAATGCCCGCCGCTTCTTGGCCTAAAGCAATGCGAACTGCGCCGGTTAAAGTCGCATAATCGAGAATCGCAGCCGGATTTAATTCACTGGCATAGCTTAGGGCATCGGCTAAAATCAAGCGGCCTTCGGCATCGGTATTCAACACTTCGATGGTTTTGCCGTTACGAGCGGTTACAATGTCGCCGGGGCGCTGCGCGCGACCTGAAATCATATTTTCCGCTGAAGGAACAATACCAATGACACGCTTCGGAAAATTCAAATCACGCAACGCACTCATCACGGCCAAGACTACGGCGGCGCCGGCCATGTCGTCTTTCATCTCTTCCATGCTGGTCGAAGGCTTAATCGAATAACCGCCCGAATCGAAGGTCATGCCTTTGCCGACTAAAATAATCGGTGCGTCATTTTGTGTGCCTTCAGGCGTGTATTCTAAGATGATAAAGCGCGGCGGATTATCGCTGCCCATGCCCACGCCGTAAAGCGCGCCCATTTTAGCCGACTGAATTTCATACTCATCCCAAATTTCGCAGCGCAAGTCGTTTTCTTGCGCGATAACCCGCGCCGCGTTGGCTAAAAAGTCGGGCGATTTGGTATTGGAAGGCGCATTAACCCAGGCCCGCGCTCTGAGATTCGCTCTGGCGATGGTTTCAGCGCGTGTTATGGATTCGCCACAACCGGCCTCGGTCAAAAACGTGAGGGATTCCAACGCTGTCAGGCTTTGCGATTCTTCATCAGTTTTGAAATCGTTGTAAATATGCAAGCCCAAAATTGCAGCTTCGCTTGCGGCGCCCGCTAAATCTTCATCTGAAAAATCGCTCTCCGGTAAAGCCAGTGCGACTTGTGATTTCTTCAACGAGCGCGCCGCACGCACGCCTTTGCTGACTGCCTTGCGCCACTTATTGAGATCAAATTTTTCGCGCTTGCCCAGTCCCAAAAGAATCACACGCGCCGCCGCGACATTGGCCTGCGTGTAAAGCACGCGCGTATCACCAACGGTGCCCTTAAATCCGTCTTCGCCTATGATTTGGGCGACCAGACCATTCAATTTCTCATTAAGCTCTGCGGCATGACCATCAAGTTCTGCACCTTGAAAAAGCGGCACGATGAGGCACGGTGTTTCAACTTCGAGGGGCGCATTGTTTCTGGTTTCAAATCTCATATTTAATCCACGCGGGTCAAAATTTCGGGGCCGTCGGAGAGGATGGCAATTGTGTGTTCGTAGTGTGCTGAAAGACTGCCGTCTGCCGTCACGTAAGTCCACTTATCGGCGAGTTGTTTAACGTCATCTGTGCCCTCATTGACCATCGGTTCAATGGCGATGACCATTCCGGGACGCAGTTTGGCGCCTTCGCCGGGTTCACCATAATTCGGCACCTGCGGGTCTTCCCATAATGTGCGGCCAACGCCATGACCGACCAAACCTTTGACAATGGCATAGCCGTGCATCTCAACGTGTTTCTGGATAGCATGGCCAATATCGCCGACGTGATTGCCCGCTTTGGCTTGTTTGATCCCTAAATAGAGGGCTTCTTCCGTCACGCGCATTAAGCGCTCTGCGCGCGGCGAAAGTTCGCCGGCACCGAAAGTTCCCGCTGTATCGCCGATGAAGCCGTTTAACAAAGTGCCGACATCAAGCGAGACTACATCACCGTTTTCAAAAGGTCGTTCAGTGGGAATGCCATGCACCACGGCATCATTCACGGAAACTGTGATGCTGTTGGGGTAAATAGCGCTGTTATGGCCTCGCTTGCCTAAAAACGGCGAGCGAGCGCCGCCTTCTTCAAGCATCCGCCGCGCGATTTTATCCAGTTCTAATGGTGTGACGCCGACCGCTGTTGCTTCGCCTAAACGCACTAAGATGCGCTGGGCCAACTGGCCGCTTTTGCGCATTAATTTCAATTCGGGACGACTTTTTAACTTGATTGCCATGCTTGCAAAGAGTAAACGTTTCCACTGCGCTATAGCTTTGATTTAACGCGCGAAGGCAGTTTAGCTAAAGACACGAAAAAAAACCGGAAGCATCTCACAATGCTTCCGGTTTTAATTCAGAGAATTCAATTTGTTACTTGCGACGGCAGGAAAATGTTGCCGGCGGGTGTGCCAAAGTTTAAACCCGCTCCATTTCTCTGAACCGGTGCATTTTGCGGGAAGTTGCCGCGATTTGCATTGCCGTTATTCCATTGCGGCTGGTTGCCCAAACCATTGTTAAAGCCGTTACCAAAATTATTGCCGAAGCCGTTACCAGAGTTAGTGTTGCTCTGCGGAAACATAAAGCCGTTGCCGCCACCGTTAAAACCATTATTTCCGTTATTAAATCCGCCGTTGTTAGATCCATTATTGCCGGGGAAGCCAAAGTTTTGCCCGCCGCCGTTAAAGCCATTGTTCATTGAAGGCGGCATGACTAAAGCTTCGGTAGGAATTGTGGTGGCGCCGAAGATGTAAGCCAAAGCACGTGGGCTGATGTGGCGCAGTTGCAGTGCTGCATAACTCTTGCTGCCGTCGTCTTCGCGCGTTTGCGCGATGACGGTGTTGTTATGTTCCAATGCCACCATGCGGTCAACGTTTTTCGGCAAAGCGAAAACGCCGCCTTGATTGCTATTTGCATTACCATTGCGCCCGGCGCGGTTGTTCTGAGCAAAGGCGGCCTGGCTGATTAAGAGTGCTGAAAAGACGAAAACAATAGGTTTCAACATAAGTGTTACTCCTTGCGTTCAGCTTTTACGGCCAAACATTTGATTGGAAAGACGCCACAGGTTCTGGTTGCGCTGTGTGGCAGAGTTCAGGCGATGCGTTGAACTGGTAAGAGTTGATCGCGCCGTAGAATCCACAGTGGAAAATCGGCGCTGTGTCGCTTCAAACTCTCCTCTGCCGCAGTGATGATTTCATTTTTGCTGTAGCGGCCCGACAAATGATAAAGCACCAAAGTTTTTACCTGCGCGGCGAGGGCGCTTTGCACGGCTTCATCTAAAGTCGCGTGCCACTGGCTTTTTCGTTCGGCACCATATAGTAAGGTCGCTTCATGAAACAAAAGTTCCGCGCCGCGCACATCATCGGGGTTGAGGGCTAAACCATCGCCGCCGAAGGCAATTAAAATTGCTTCGTAGGCTTCGCTGAGCGCCGCGCTTCCCTTAGGTTGTGCTGTTGCCATCTGGCGTATCTCTTCCTGAGAAAGCGCAGCGAATTCGGCTTTTAAGCGGCGGCGCGGTTCGACGATTTTATAGCCTAAGGTCAAGCGGTTGGGAATGTGTTTGGTAGCGAAAGTTTGCAGGCGCCTTTTGCCGCCGGGCAGTGGCAAATCAGCGTTTGCTTCTGTTGGCCTCCATGTTACTTGAAACGGCAGGCGCGTTGCTGTTTTTTCTAAATACGCTCTCATGTCGGCGACAAAAGCATCGCCTTGCGGGTAAAAAATCTCTACAGGTTTTTGTTTATCGCCCATGCCCGAAGCGCGTGCCCATAACAGCGAAGGCAAACCGGAAATATGATCTATGTGCCCATGCGTGAGCAAAATACGCTCAATGGCGTAACTCTCGTTACCCAATTGCGTGGCAGCGCCTTCACCGCAATCTAATAGAAGGCGGTCAGGTCGATAGAAAATCCATGTCGAATAAAGCGCTTTGGAATGGCCGCGCAAAATGGAATGCATAATTTTGAATTTTAAATTTTGAATGAAGCAGGCAAATTCAAAATTTAAAATTAAGAATTCAAAACTATTTCTCCGGCATTGGCACAAAGTCGAAACCCTTGGCACGGGCTTCTCGCACCAGGCTGGGCAGGGCTTGTGCTGTGCCGATGCCGGCGTCATGCAGCAAAACGACATCGCCGGGTTTAAGGCCGTTGTTGACTTGCTGGACGATTCTCCAGGCTTCGGGGCGCGACCAGTCGCCGATGTTATTGCTCCAGCCGGCGAAGGTGTAGTTGTTGTCGTAAAGATGCTGCATTACGGCGCGGTTCATGCCGCCTCCGGGTGGACGAAACAAGCGCGTTTTTTGGCCCAGTTTTTCGATGCGCTCAAAACATTTACCAACTTCGACATCGTAATCGGCAACAGTCACATCAGGACGAGTCAGGTTGCGATGGTTTTCGGAATGGTTGGCTAAGGCGTGCCCTTCGGCTACCATGCGGTAACCCAGTTCAGGATAGATGCGCAATCCTTCGCCCACGACGAAAAACGAAGCCTTCACATCCGAGCGATTTAAAGCGGCTAATAAGAGCGGCGTGGAAAGTGGATGCGGCGCGTCGTCGAAAGTGAGCGAAACATGATTGGTATTGCCCATGTGTTCGATGTGCTTGAGATGCAGCATCGGCCCCGGTGGGCGCCAAAAGAAATAAGCGGCCCATAACAGCGCTGTGACGCTCAAAAAGCTCAAGGCGCGGCCCATCAAGCGCCAACTATAGGCGATGCCGTCAGGTTCATTTTCCTCATTATTGAGCGGTGCATCTGATGACGCGATTGCGCGGGCCACAACCATATCCACTGAGGGGGCGATGATCGGTTTTTCAGTGATCGTGTTTGCGGCGATGGGTTTTTCGAGGGGATCAAGGCTCGGTTGGCTCATGGTAACAAGGCAATTTTGTGTGGTGCCGGCAAAACCGTTTCATTGATATAAAGTAGTGAACGGGCGCGTAGCCAGGCGGCGGCGCGTTCTCCGGCACCGGGATTATCAAGGGCTAAGGTAAGCGGAAGGCGGCGCTTTCCTGCTAAGTCTTTACGCGCTACCGAGGCACTGAAAACAGGCAATGGGCCGGGTGTTGTCAAGGGGCGCGGCCCAAAATCGCTTTTCTTAGCATTGGGCATCACAGCTACCACATCAATATTTTGCAACTGCGCGTCCTGGTGAAAAGCCACACGAATCAAGTTGGTTGCCGTATTTAAAACGTGAATCCTCTCTTGCGGGCCGCGCTTCTCCACGATGAAACGCACCATAGCGCTGCGATAAGCGGAATCTCCGGCGCGCACCTGAGCCACATCTATGCTTAGAATACGATGCGGCAAGCGAACCTTCGCCCAGGCCCGATAAAGCAACCGGTCGGCTTTGGGAATGTAATCGTTGCGGTGTTGATCTTGACTGGTATCAGCGGGCGACGAAGCGCGATAAAGCGGCGCGGCTGGATTAGGTGTTGCGTTGTCTAATTCAGAGACGCCTTCGCCTTCATGATTGCCCAGAGTGCTGGAATCGCGTGTGAGAAGCGTTGACGAGCTATAAGGCGCAGCGGCAGCAGCGCCACCGAGCAAACCCTGAAATTTGGCACTAAAGCGCGGCATCTGGCTAAAGCCAAACAGCGATGAAAAACAGGTAACCACCAGGGCCAAACTGCAAAACGCAGTCTGGTATTTCAACTTCCAAACAGCGTGTTTTCCCGCAGGCAAGCGCAGGTGCAAGGGGGCGCGACAAAGAGCCAAGGATAGGCCGGCCCACACAAAACCCAAAGCGGCGCCGGCACAAACATCAGCAACGTAATTCGTGCCGCAAATGATGCGCGTCAGGCCATAAAACAAGGCCCATATTCCGCCGAAAATGCCCAGGCGCGGCCCGGCAGCCCACAGCAATGTTGCTAAAGCCGCCGCTAACATGATTTCAGGGCAGGGAAAGGAGTTATCGTTGGGTTCGAGCACTAATAAATTAACGCGATGAATGAAAAAAGGACGTGGTGAGAGAATGGATGCGCTTAAAAAACTCTCGGCCAGAAGATTCACGATGGGCACTGTTACCGCGCATAAGCCAATGGCAACAAAGGCGGCCATAGCCACGCGGCGCCGTGAGGGCGCACCGGGCAAGCGCGGAGCAAACATCAAAATGGCCGCTAACAGCGTGGCCAGCAGCGGCACGGCGCAAACGTAAAAAAAGCGCAGAAAGGCATCGAATCCCGCACTGCGCCCGGCCCAATCGTTGAAAAAATAAAACAGTTGCACGAACACCCAAATTATAAATGCTTGTCACAGGATAGGCAACGAAAGGAAGAATTAACACCAATGAAGCACAGCAAGAAGTGCCCCGAATGCGGCGGAACAGAGATTTATAAGATGCGAGTAAATGGTTCTGGCGCGATGGATTTGTTGCCGCATTTAGGAGGCATGTTAAATCGGCCTCAGTTTGAGATTTTCGTCTGCAGTAACTGCGGTTACTGCCGTTGGTTTGTAGCTGAAGAGATTGTGGCAAGTGTTTCCGAAAAGTGGAGTCGTCATAGATAATTCAACGCTGCCATCAATGCCTGCGCTTTGAGCATTACTTCGTCGTGTTCGCTTTGCGCTTCGCTATCGGCTACGATGCCGCCGCCGACATGAAAATAAGCCGTGTCGTTTTTGCAGGTAACCGTGCGGATGGCAACGTTCCATTCCATATCTCCGTTAAAGCCGATGTAACCGATGGCGCCCATCGCTACACCGCGTCGCACGGGTTCAAGTTCATCAATGATTTGCATGGCGCGAATTTTCGGCGCGCCGGTAATCGAACCGCACGGGAAACAAGCGTTTATTAAATCCAAACCATCGCAATCGGCGCGCAAAGTAGCGTTTACATCAGAAACCAAATGATG
This sequence comes from Abditibacteriaceae bacterium, assembly GCA_036399215.1. Classification (GTDB taxonomy): domain Bacteria; phylum Armatimonadota; class Abditibacteriia; order Abditibacteriales; family Abditibacteriaceae; genus DASWNL01. The sequence continues at coordinate 9,079 of DASWNL010000164.1, read as the reverse complement.
CAGGGTGGGAATGGTTTGCACCGCGCAAAGTTTGGACACTTTGACACTGCCGAATTCGCAAACGCGGCCCAAATCGTTGCGCAGCAAATCAACGATCATCACGTTTTCCGCGCGGTTTTTGGCCGAGTTTTCCAACTCATGACGGAGTTTTTCATCTTCTTGCGATGTTTGGCCGCGCCGGATGGTGCCTTTAATGGGTTGGGCCAAAACCTCGCGCCCAATCAGGCGCAAAAAGCGTTCTGGTGAATTGGAAACAATCGCTAAGTCATCCCATTCGAGCAACGCTGAAAACGGCGCCACATTCAGCGTATTCAATTGCTCGTAAAGTTGACGGGGAGAGTAGTGCAGTGGCGCTTTGAAACGCTGCGTCAGATTCGCCTGGTAGATGTCGCCCGCTGCAATGTAATTTTGAATTTGCGCAACAGCAGCAAGATATTCAGGTTTTGGGTTTTGAGGTTTAAGGTTTGTGCCTATTGACGCCGGCTGTTGGTCTCTGACTGCTGAGCGCTCTATATGCTCAAAAAAGGTGAGACGAATATCGGGAATCTGCAAATCATCTGGCGGCGAAGAACCGAAAGCACGCGGTTCGAGTTGGCGGGCGAAATCATAGGATATGAAGCCAATGGCGCCGCCGGTCGGTGAATTTACAACAATTTGTGCCCGGTCAAAGGCGAATTTCAAAGCCTGTAACACGCTATTTGGTTGCCTGCGATGAAGGGGGAATTCGGTTGGCGAACGACCAAACTCCCGCCACGTAAAAGTGCCGTTCTTCGATTCAAAAACCGCAAACGGATTTTCTCCCGTAATGCGTTCTCCGTCGAAATCGAGAATGAACTGGCGCGATTGCATGGAAATAAAACCACAAAGGCACAAAGAACACAAAGGACACACAAAGAAATTTTTAAAGAACCAAGAGCCTTACACTCTATAATCCTCCTTCTTTTCTTTGTGCCGTTTTTGTGTTCTTTGTGCCTTTGTGGTCGATTCAAAAACTATCCAGCGATAATGTCGCCTTCGATGGGATCAACGCGCACGTTATTATCTTGCAAGAAGGCGATGACGCGTTCGATTTCCTCGTCACTGCCTTCAAGTTGCAAGTCCATCCAACCGGCTTCGTGCGTGACGTTGGCCCGGCGAATTGAAAACGTCACGTCAAATTGCTTTGCCACCTGGCACATCACAGGAGACGCAACTTGTTCGTGGGGAAAAGTCAGGTGCAAACGGTCTTTCATAAAGTCAATTTTGAATTTTGAATTTTCAATTTTGAATGCAAACAGCTTAATTCAACATTCATCATTAAAAATTCAAAATTGCCGTTTATCCGCCGGCAATGGCCGGGACGATGGAAACTTCGTCGCCGTCTTTGAGGGGCGTATCCAGCTTTTGCAGAAAGCGCACGTCTTCTTCGTTCACGTAAACATTGACGAAGCGGCGCAATTCGCCGGAATCATCAAGCAGGCGATTTTTGATTTCGGCATTCTGCGAGGCCAAACCTTCGATCACTTCGCGCAATGTGGCGCCCTGGCCTTCGACTTCGGCTTTATCGCCGACTAACTTTTGCAACGGGGTGGGAATACGAACAACAACGCTCATTGTAATTTCTCCTTAAGGGTGCTTTCAAACGAATTGAGGTTGGCATCAATCTGATACGCCTCGGCGGTTTTACCGATGATGGCTTCCTGCGTTTTCAGGCCGATACCGGTAATGTAAGCCACCGTCGTTTCATCGGGCGAGATTTTGCCCTGTTCAACTAATTTTTTCAAGACAGCTATCGTCACGCCACCGGCAGTTTCTGTAAAAATGCCTTCGCATTCGGCAAGCAGTTTAATGCCTTCGACGATTTCATCATCATTTACCATCGCAGCATTGCCGCCGGTTTCGCGCATGATGTCGAGAGCGAAAATACCGTCCGCCGGGTTGCCGATAGCCAGGCTTTTAGCGATGGTATTGGGCTTGACCGGCTTGACAAAATCGGCGCCTGATTCAAAAGCCTGTGCCACGGGACTACAACCTTCGGCCTGTGCGCCGCTGATGCGAACCTTCTTTTCATCAATCAGGCCGAGTTTCATGAACTCGTTAAAACCTTTATGAATCTTGGTCAACATTGAACCAGATGCAATCGGAATAACAACGTGGTCAGGCGCTTGCCAGCCGAGTTGTTCAGCGACTTCGTAGGCTAAGGTTTTCGAGCCTTCCGAATAAAACGGGCGCACGTTGATATTGACAAAAGCCCACGACGAATTACGATCCGCGATCTCGCTGCACAAGCGGTTCACTTCGTCATAGTTGCCGCGCACTTTAACGACATTGGGGCCGTAAATCAGCGAATTAACGACTTTTCCGGCTTCCAGATCGGCAGGAATGAAAACGAAGCACTTCATGCCGGCGTGCGCAGCGTGCGCGGCGACGGAGTTGGCCAGGTTTCCGGTTGAAGCGCAGGCCGCGGTGTCGAAACCAAACTCGACAGCACGCGAAAGCGCTACCGAAACCACGCGGTCTTTAAAGCTCCAGGTCGGGTTGGCCGTATCGTTTTTGACGTAGAGATTCTTGATGCCCAGTTTCTTAGCTAAGCGGTCGGCTCTGACAAGCGGCGTAAATCCGGCTTCGAGATTAACACGCGGCGGCCCTTCTACGGGCAGCAAATCTTGATAGCGCCAGATGGAGTAGGGGCCGGCTTGAATGCTCTGGCGTGAGATGCTTTGCTTGATGACATCGTAATCGTATTCAACTTCGACGGGGCCAAAGCAAAACTCGCAGACGTGACGCGGGGCAAATTCGTATTGTGCATCGCAACAGCGACACTTTAGTCCCTTCAAACGGGGCGGTGATAAATTCGTTTCCGCGTGCCCGTTAAGGGAGATTCCTTCCGTAGCCGTTTGGGCGGCTTGTTCCAACAGATTCGACAAAGCGTGCTCCTTTCGTGTGCTGTAAAGCTGAGCTTTGAGGCTTACACGCGCCGGCGCAGTAATTCGCTCCAACACTTTCCCTTTGTTGCAAATGAGGCGTTAGCCTTTTTGTAACCCCTTTAAAAGTGTTTCTTGCGGGCACCGGACAGTAATTCCACTTTAACAGTGACGGCAGTGGGCGGCAACTAAAACGCTTATTTTGAGGCTTACTGAGTTTGTTATGATATGCAGGGAACGCCGTCTGCTCTTTTGAATGAGGCCTCTCATATGCCCCGACTCTACATTTACTCGTTTGCTTTATTGATTTTGCTTGTCTCCCACTTTCGTGCCTGCGCTGACCCAATCATTGCAGTAGACACGCAAAACCGTCTGGTTATTTTTGATAGTGCCTCGCCCAACTCCATTACTATCAAACCCATTACGGGTTTAAACGGAATGTTCAGTGGTGTAGATTTTCGGCCTTCTAACGGCCAACTCTATGTTTTTACCGTGAATGACAATCAGCCAGCCAACATTTATCGCATTAATCCCGGCACCGGCGTGGCCACTTTTGTAACGAAAACTTCTGAGCCGGTATCCGGTTTCAATCACGCCATAGATTTCGATCCGGTCACTGATAAATTACGTGTCGTTGGCGCTGGTTATATCAACGCTCCTAATTTGCTGATTGATGTTGATAGCGGCCAGGTGACGACGGAATCGCCACTGTTTTATCCGCCGGCATATTATCCTCAACAAGAAGAGGGCGTCACCAACATTTCCGCTCTGGCTTACACCAACAACGTCAAAAATGCCACAGTTAGCAAGCTTTATGGCATTGACATCGCCCACGACAGCGTTGTGATGGTTAATCCGTCCGGTCAGCCTTCGGGATCGGTTTTCCTCAATGGCTCTTTAGGCGTGGACGCCACAGCTTTTGCCGGTTTCGACATTCAAGAAGGCAGCGGCGAGGCTTATGCCGTGTTAAACCCGAATCCAAGTGGTTATTCACAGCTTTACCGCATAGATCTTCAGGTTCATTCTCAAAATCGCGCTCAATTAGTAGGGCAAATCGGCAACACGAATTTACTCATCGAAGATTTTGCCATTCGCCGCGCGCAGCCGCGCACTTTTCAGGTGAACAGCGCCTCCGACGCGGGAGATGGCCTTTGCGATGTTGCAGAATGCACTTTGCGCGAAGCAATTGATGCCGCCAATGCCGCTCCGACGGATGACACCATCACTTTCAACATTCCCAACACTGATCCCAATCGTAATGCAACCACCGGCGTTTTTACCATCACACCACAAAGCGCCTTGCCGCCCATTACCGATACCATCGTCATTGATGGTTATAGTCAGCCTGGTGCCTCTCCCAACACTGTAAATCAAGGCAACAACGCGGTTTTGCTAATCGAAATCAACGGCGCAAATGCTGGTGAAAACAGCAATGGCTTAGTGCTTTTGGCGATGCACAGCATCATTCGTGGCCTGGTGATCAATCGTTTTGGCGATACCGGAATTCGCATGGAAAGCGATCCTTCGGCGCATAACCTCATCGAAGGCAACTTTATCGGAACGGATGCCGGCGGCACGCGCGCTTTAGGCAATAAAAACGGTATTCTGATTGATGCCAACCCCCGTAACCTGATTGGCGGCACCCGGCCTCAGGCGCGCAACCTGATTTCCGGCAATCGCGAAAACGGCATCGTAACGGGAAATTTCACTTTCGGATTGGGCACCTTTGAAAATCGCATCGAAGGCAATTACATCGGCACCAATCGCCATGGCCTGGCGGCGCTTGGCAACCGCAATGGTGTGGCACTTATAGACAGCACAGACCTCACTGCCCTGGGTGGCGCACAGCCCGGCGCGGGCAACCTGATTTCCGGTAACCGCATCGGGGTTTTACTGCAAGAAGGCCGCACAGTTGCCAATAAAGTGCAGGGCAACATTATCGGCGCCGATAGAAGCGGGCTTTTGCCGGTGCCCAATACTTACTGCGGCGTCGAAGCGGACATGCAGTCTTACTATAGCCGGGACAGCGGGAATCTAATTGGCGGCACCGAACCGGGCGAAGGGAACATCATCGCTTTCAACGGCTCGGTTGGCGTGTTGGTTAGCACTGGCGAGAGCGTGCGGATTCGCGGCAATTCCTTCTATAACAATGGTGTTCTGGCTATCAATTTTAATGCGTTTAACGAGGGCACAGCCGTGCCCACACCGAATGATGAAGCTGATATGGATAGCGATGGCGGGCCGAACGGCTTGCAAAACCATCCGACTATCACCAGCGCGAATTATCAAGATGGTCGTCTGGTCGTCAGTGGCCGCTTGAAAAGCACACCTTCCACGAAATTTGCTCTCGACTTCTTTGAGGCTGGCGCGCCGAACAAGGCCGGCCATTACGAAGCAAAACGCTACTTAAACAGTATCCTGCTAACCACTGATAGCGACGGTCTCGCGCTGTTTTCAGTGGATTTGGGTGAAAGCGGTAGCCAGCACATCACAGCCACAGCCACCAATGAGCAGGAGGATACCTTTGAATTCGGCAGCACCAGCGAGATAAGTCCGGCTTTTTCCATTCCGCCGGGGTTTCGTTTCGCCGTCAATGAATTGCGCATCAAAGAAAACATTGGTCAAGCTCAAATTATTGTCGAGCGCAGCACTACAACAGGCGCCGCTACAGTGGATTTTGAATTTACGTCTGGCACGGCGCAGGATGATGTGGATTTCATTGCTTATCCCAACGGGCGCAGCACTGTGAGCTTTGCCGATGGCGAAAAAAGCGCGACGATTCCGCTGAGTATCATCAACGATACCCTGGACGAACCACTTGAATCCATCAACATGCGCCTGACTAATCCGAGCAGTGGCTATGGTTTTTACACGCCGGCAGCGACGCGCTTATTCATCGAAGATGACGATGCTTCCCCTGCGGTGAGCATCAACGGCATCAGTGTGACCGAAGGGAATGGAGGCTCGGCCAATGCCACATTTACCGTCACGCTTTCCAAAGTCAGCGCGCAAACTATTCAGGTAAGTGCCACGACTTATAACGGCTCAGCGCGCGCTCCACAAGATTATGGGACAACAAGCGTGCGCCTGATTTTCTTGCCGGGCGAGCGCACCAAAACCTTTTCCGTGCCGGTTCAAGGCGACACGCTCAATGAACCTACAGAGTTGTTTTACGTGGTTTTATCGGCGCCGGTCAATGCCGTCATCGGCAATGGTCGTGGGCGTGGTGTCATTGTGGATAATGATGAAATGCCGCGTGTTTCGATTGAGGATACTGCCATCGAAGAGGGCACTACTCAGGGGACGTCCGGCGCGCAGCGTCTTGCCATTTTTAAACTCCGTTTATCGGCGCCGAGCGGGCGCGTGGTCAAGGTGCTTTATGTGACGGAAAATAATTCCGCGCTGCGCGACCGCGATTACATTGCGACGGCGGGCGTGGTGGCTTTCAATGCCGGCTCCACAACAGCTTATGTGCGCGTGCCAATCGTAGGCGACACACTTGACGAAGCCAATGAAAACTTTTTTATGATTGTGTCGCCGCAATCGGGCGCCCTGCAACAAGTCAGCCGCGCGGTCGGCACCATCATAGATGATGACCGTTTGCCTTCTTTGTCCATCGCCGATGCCGCTATCAGCGAAGGCGATTTAGGCAGCCGCGATTTAACTTTCACCGTCACACTTTCCAGAGCCAGCGGGCAAAACATTCTCGTCAATTATGCCACGGCCAATGGCACGGCTCGCTCCACCAGCGATTACACGGCCAGTAATGGCACCTTAGCCTTTGCACCGGGCGAAACTACCAAAACTTTCAGCGTTTCCATACGAGGCGATGCCATAGTGGAAGCGGATGAGACGCTTTACGCTTTGCTAACCGGCGCGATTAACACCACCATTAGCAAAGCGCGTGGCAAGGGCACAGTCATCAACGACGATAGCACCGAATAACGAGAAATAAGCAACAAAAGCGCGGCACACAGGAGCCGCGCTTTTGTTGTCTTCAGGCAGGTTCTGTTTCATAAACTCTGTGGCTTCGTTCATTTCGCGCTCGGCATCGCGCTGCGAAATCATTTCACCGGGATTGTCGGAAAAATCCACGCGCATGAATAACAACTTGTGATCGCCGGTTGTCAGGGTCGTATTCAGCGCCTGGCCTGGCTTCGGGCATAAAGGGAGCGCCAGAACCAGGCAAAAAGCCATGAGAAACCGATTGCAGGCCCGCATTTTTTCAAAATCACTTGTCGTTTTAAACATTGCGCGGCACAGACAACCAGATTGTGTGGCGGCTCCGCTCTTCACACTATTTTCTGCCGCTTCGTTGCCATCGTTTTGCTCACTCCGCTATACTGGGCGAGGTTTTTGAATAAACCAGTTGTTAATTGGCACCCCGGCACCTTTGGGTCGCGATGAAATTTTGAACATCGCGTTCTGGTCGGGGGAAGGCCAACCCAAAGGAGACAACTCATGCCTGTAAGCTCCATGAAAGAGCTGCTCGAAGCCGGCGTTCACTTCGGGCACCACACGCGCAAGTGGAACCCCAAAATGAAACTTTACATTTACGGGGCGCGCAACGACATCCACATCATTGACCTGCACAAAACCCGTAAGAAGCTCGAAGAAGCCTACGAGCAGGTTCGCCTGATGGCTTTCAACGGCCACAAATTCCTCTTTGTCGGCACCAAAAAGCAGGCGCAGGATTCCATCAAAGAAGCTGCCGAACAGTGCGGCCAATACTACGTGAATGTGCGTTGGTTGGGCGGTATGCTAACCAACTGGCCGACCATTCAAACGCGCATTGACCGCTTGACCGCACTCGACAAAATGATCGAGAACGGCACTATGGAAAAGCTGCCCAAAAAAGAATCGGCTCGCCTGATGGAAGAGCGTGAAAAGCTCGAAGCGATTTTAGGCGGCATTCGCAACATGAATGGCCTGCCGGATGCCATCTTCATCGTGGATTGCAAGAAAGAGCACTTAGCGATTAAAGAAGCGCATCGTTTGGAAATCCCGGTTGTGGCTGTTGTAGACACCAACTGCGACCCGGACGAAGTAGATCATGTGATTCCGGGCAACGACGACGCGATTCGTTCGGTGAAACTCATGGCCTCGCAGATGGCGGAAGCCATCAACGAAGGACGCGGTATGGCCCAATCGGCCATTGAGCAGCGTGCCGAAGCCGCCATGAGCGGCGCTTTTGCCGGCGCGGTTCACATTGGCGAAGGCGGGCGTATCGAATACGCCGGCGCGCCAACTGTGGAATTGCCGCCAGTTGATACCGGCGAAGGCGATTCCAGCGCCGATTTGGATTCTATCGCCGACATGATGAGCACCGGCGTGAACGATGGCGGCAGCGAAAACTTCGTGCCCGGCGATGCGGGCCGTGAAGAACCCTCATTCACAACCGAAGAAAGCGACGACACCAAAAGCGAGCGCGACGAAACCGCTGTAACACCAGCGGATGGGACTTTAGGATAGTTCAAAGTTCAAGGTTTAAAGTTCAAAGTTGATGCTTGGACTTTGAACCTTGAACTTGAAACTTTGAACGGAGGAAAGATGGCAAGTATCAATGCAGCCGATGTGAAGAAGCTGCGCGACATGACTAATGCCGGCATGATGGACTGCAAGAAAGCTCTTGTGGATGCCGGTGGCGATTTCGATAAAGCCGCAACCATTCTACGCGAAAAGGGCATCGTCAAGGCCGGCGAAAAAGCTGATCGTGCTGCCGGTGAAGGTGCCATTGGCGTTTATGTTCACACCGATGGCAAGCAGGCCGCTTTAGTCGAAGTCAACTGCGAAACCGACTTCGTGGCGCGCACTGATGATTTTAAAGATTTAGCACGCGAACTGGCGATGCAAGCTGTCGCCATGCGCCCGCAATATGTGCGTCGCGAAGAAGTCCCGGCGGATGTTATCGAAGCCGAAAAAGATATTTATCGTAAGCAAGCCGAAGGTGAAGGCAAGCCGGCGCAGATGCTCGATAAAATCGCCGAAGGACGCCTCAATAAGTTCTATTCGCAGGTTTGTCTGGTAGATCAGTCGTATATCAAGGACGACAAGAAAACCATTGAACAACTTGTGAAAGAAACAGCAGCCAAACTGGGTGAAAACATCCGGGTAGGCCGCATGGTGCGCTACAAAGTTGGCGAAAGCGCCTGACGGCGAATTTAGAATTTAGAATG
>DASWNL010000163.1:0-18639 GCA_036399215.1 Abditibacteriaceae bacterium | reverse complement strand
CGGCCCGCAACTTACAACTGCGCGAAAGTGGATTGGAAGCGATTTCTTCCGGCGTCGGCTCGATGGGTTTTGGTGTCACGATTTTCATGTGCCAATCCGTGCCGAATCCCGTTGACCATTCCGAATTCAAGCGCGGGTCATCCGCGTTTTCATAGGGAAGGCTAAGAGATAAGGTGAGAGGCGAACGCGCGTTGCCAAAGTCGCGTGAACTGGAGAGATCGCGAGACTTCTTTTTTCGGTCACCTCTGGAACGGGATTGCTCCCGCTCCAGAGGACGACCGGCAAGGCGGCGAAAGGTGTGCTTAATGACGCGGTCTTCGTTGCTGCTGTATGTCAGAACAATCAGCCGTGCTGTGTGTGCCAAAACGGAACTCAATGCCCATGATCCTTCTTCGAGTGCCCAAAACTCGTCGTTTACGGCAAGCCGTAAAGCGGCAAAAGTTTTAGTGGCGGGATGAACTCGCGTCTGGTTCCGAACACTGGCCGGAATGGCGGCTTCGATTAGCTGAGAAAGCTCTGACGTGGTGTTGATTGTGCTGTGATTGCGTCGGGCGACGATGAATGCTACGATGCGTCGCGCCCACCTCTCATCGGTGAACTTGAAAAGCAAATCTTCAAGTTCATTGGCAGAAAGCCGATTCACCAGATCGAAAGCGGAAATCTCCTGTCGGCGGTCATAACGCATATCCAGAGGCGCGTCCTTGCGAAAACTCAGTCCCCGCTCGGCCCACGTCACTTGATAAAGGCTCATGCCGGCGTCTATTAAGGCGCCGTCCACGAAGCCGCAAGCGTTTCGCATAGCGTTTGACTGCCCCTGCGATTTCATTTCGATCTTCAAGTTTTCAAAGAGCGGTTTTACTGCTCCGGCAAACGACTCTTCCAACAGTTCGGGCGCGTGGCGAAAGTCACCTTTTACCAGATGCACCCTGTCCAACACGCCGGCTTCTTTTAATCGCTGACTCGCAAACTGCATCGAGTCTTCATCGCGGTCAAAAGCAATAACTCGACAGGTGGAGTGCGCTTCCAACATCGCCAGCGTGTGCCCGCCTGTGCCCAGCGTCCCATCTATAAAAACCGCGTCCGGCTTTTCCAGGAGCGAAAATACGGCATTTTTCTTCGCCTCTTCCCTTTTCCGGCGCGATAGGGCTAAACTACCTTGATTTAAATTCGTGCCTTCGGTTGAATCAACTTCCGGTTTTGCCGATGTTGTCAAACGAAAGCATGCTTTTATTTCGTTTACCATCGCCGGCGGATGCAGCCGGGGCGATACGTCCGTTTCCGAGATTTCCTCCCGGATTTCCATCGGTTCCTGTCGCATTTCCCGCAGCAACTTCCAACGGCGTTGTTTCAACTGGAGCCGGAATTTCTTCCGACTTCTTCTTGCGACCAGTGCCCGAAGCGCCGGCTCGCATAATACCTGCCCGAATTTTTCCGATTTCCTCGGATTGATTCATCCGATCCTGTTGATCGGCGACCCACTTTTCACGATCCCAGAGTTCAGCGTGATTCAAAACGCCAACCGTTACCACTTCTTTTTCCAGCCCGGCGTAAAGACGCAAGATGTCGGGAATCGGCACACGCCATCCGCTCTCGGCTTCCACCAACTCCGCCGAACTGGTGATCTCTTCTACGGCAACAGCCAAAAGGTCATCGTCTGGATTATCGGCCTGCCGCTCTTCGGCCTGGCGGATAATGTCCAATCCGGTCTGGTAAGGATAAATCCCTACATTGTTGCGTTGGGTTCTCATCAACCAAAATTTCTCGCCCAATGCTGGTCTCAACTTAGCCGGAATAATGACCCGGTATTTATCATCCAGCGCGTGAAAATGCGTCCCGGCCATCACCGGCACATCGGCAACCCTGTCCGAAAGCCTGGCCGATTCCGGCGATTCGTCCTCGGTTTTTCCGGTTGCCAATCTGACCATTCCGGTCTATTGCATCCTTATTCACGGTTTCTCTGCTGGAAAACAAAGTTTGAAGGCCCATCTAAAATCCGTCCGATTACGTCCCCTCGCGTCCAACGCCGTCCATTCTAACCCAAGAAATCCCTGTCATCAATATTATTTATCCATGTATTTATAAGTTTTACGACTAAAATTACATACATTAAAAAATAGTTAAGTAGAGTTATCGAAAATTTCTAAAAAAGCTGCGCTTTGGCACTTGATTTATGGGATGGCGCGTCACAACGGGTCTAAAAGCGCCTGACTTTGAGAAGAATTTGGGAAAATGCGTCCCGAATGGCTCAAAATAGCTAAGACAACAGGTTTTTGTAGATTCCTTCTAACTTATCTACGTTCTTTTGTAGGGTTAAGTCTGGGGCAGCACAGCGGGCATTAAGAGCCATTTGGGAGCGTAAGTTGGAGTCTTCGACCAACTTTTCAACAGCGGTGTGGAAAGCGTTTTCGTCCGGCGCCACAATGAAGCCGTTTTCATCGGGCGTAACCGCTTCGGCAGCCCCCAGAGCACCAACAACAACACAAGGTAGACCAGAAACGAGAGCCTCAGAAATCGAAACACCCTGGGTTTCGGTGCGCGAGGCAAAAACGAAAATATTACCTGCTGCGAAATAATCGGGAATTTGCGGTGCATCTATAAAATCAGTGCAAATTATCTGGTCGGCAACACCCAACTGTGTTGCTATTTTTCCTAACTCCCCTAACATTGGGCCACCGCCAACCAGCATCAAGCGCACACGTTTTCCATTTTTCCAGCCAAGCAAGGGCGCAACGGCACGCAGAAGAAATTCCAGATTCTTTTCACGCACAATGCGGCCCACGTAAAGCAATACAATTTCATCTGGTGCGATTTTATAATGGGCACGAACGGCAGCGCCGCTTCCCGTAATAAATCTGTCGCGGCTCACCCCGGTTGGCACGACCGAAATCGGCAAGTCTGGACAAAAAAAGCCCAGGCGGCGCGCTAAGGCATGTGAAGGAGCAATAATATGCCGACAATAGGTGCAATGGCGCCATACGCGCTTAATCGTATAAGGCCGAGAATACCACAGCGGCAGGGGCGCGTAATGTAGATAGTGATGATATAAGGTATGAAAAGTGAAAATGACCGGCACATGGTATTTTCGCCCCCAACGCGCGCCGATAGTGCCAATCGTAAAGGGTGAGTGCGTGTGAACGACATCAAAGTTTTGCTTACGGAAGAACTCTTCCTGGCGGCGCAAAAGCGGCAAAACTAATGGAGAAGACAGAATTGGCAACGCAAGCGCGAAATCTTTTGCGCGAAACCATTGCATGGCCGGGAAGCGAATAATGGTTTCGTTTTCATCTTTGTGACCACGATAATGTGGTGCAAAAATGATGACTTCATGACCCCGCCGGCGTAATTCTTCGGCTGTGGTGGAAGCACTAACGGCGACGCCGTTGCGAGTAGGCTTGTAAGCGTCGCAAAAAAAAGCGATCTTCATGAGTTCGTGGGTGAATCTTAATCCGTCTCAATCTGGTCGCCAATTTCAAGCACCTGTCTTGCAATGCTACCTGCCGGAAGTTCAATAGCTGTTATGGGCTTGCCAACGATTTGTTTTGTCTTATTGGGCCGCGCCCTGGCGACATAAAAACGAAAGCCGCCGGGCAAACTCTCAACCCAATCGGTCACACGATTATCTTCAGTGAGAAAAATTACATCGATAGGAAAACGCACACCGATCATATGAACTGAAGGGCATTGCGTAATGAGCAAGCCTTCGTTTTCTTGCAGGGGCGCGCGATATTGCAAGCCGCGCAGGCGCGTCCAGAACGTATCAGCAATGAAGCATTTTTCACAGAGCACTGCGTTTTGCGTGCGATTAACCAGGCACACGATTTTCATTGCAAAAGTTTGATAGTAATCGTGCCGCCCGCTTCGGTAGCTTTGGCTGTCGTCGTAGGCGCCTTCGGCTTTCTCTCTGACAGTTGTTCCACCGGGAAGATCGTTATCTGCCAATCACCGGCACTAAGCGGAAACAGCGTGGCTTTGCCATTGGCATCGGTCTTAAAGCGTCGCGACAACACGCCTTGAAACAAATTCGAGGTTGTTGGCGCTACATCAGGTGGAACAGGTGGGCCAACTTGACCGGCGGGCACAGGCTGCCCATTGCGAAGAGGTTGCAAACTCGCTACAAATTCTCGATTAGCAGCAGGTTTATCATCCGGCGTTTGCACTGTTACTTCAATCGAGGCTTTTTGGTTTTGCAGATTGTAAACGCCGCTAACTTCGGTTGTCCCGTCATTTTTCACTTCAATGGTTTGCATTGGCGGGTTAGCCTCACCTGGTATGTAAAGGCGCGCTTGATAGCGGCCCGGTGCTACATCTTGCAATTCCATTTGACCACTGCCATCTTGCGTTACCAACGTCGAGCGATGCTGCGTTTGCAGGTAAATCGCACCATCGTTACCCTGCGCAGTAGCACCTCCAAGTTCGTTCGCAGTATCTGGCAACAACTCACTTAACGCTAATGCTGCACCACCTAAGGGCCGGCCATCGGCAGTTTTAGCGACCGCACGCGCGCGCCCGCCCGGTTGAAATTTCAAATCTATTAGTTGAGGCTCATTCTCCTTCACAATCAAGTTAGGCATTATGGCGTAGCCTAATCCGGGTGCAACGGCATGAACCCAGTAATTGGCCGGTGTAAGGGACGGCACATTAATTCTTCCATCGGCGCCGGCTTCGTAAGAGTAGAACGAAATGTGCCCTGGTGGCAGCGCACGAAAATGCAGAAACACTTTAGCTCCCGCTGCCGGTTGTCCGTCTGTTTTGAGCACACGCAATGGTTGCGGGGTAAGTTTGAGCATCTTCGCCCAGAAGGTGGGCGATTGGGGCTTCCACTCTAAAGTCCAGTTAAAGTTTTCATAGCCTTCGGCATCTACTGTTAGATAATAGATGCCTTCTTCGGCTTCAGGAAAGCTAAAGACACCATCAGCGCCGGTTAACTGCTTGCCACCCCAGAAGGCGGCAGTTACTACGCTTTCGTTGTCCTGGCGCCTGAGAGCTACAGTTGCCCCTCCAATAGGTGAGCCTGCTGTTGTAGCGACTTTTCCCAGTAGTGGCGCACGCTCCGGCAAAGGTTGTGCTTCGCCTCCATACAAAACGAAAAATGAAAATTGAAAAATGAAAAGTAATCGAACGAAATTTCTCATGGCAAACATAACGCGCAACAAACACAAAAACACGCGGCGTCGAAAGTAATGCTTTCGACGCCGCGTGCCCGCTTTAAGTTGCCGCTACGATGAATTGTGCTGTTAAAACAGTGACTCTTCTTCGCCCCATTCACGGTAGCCGCCATCATCAATACACGAATGCGACATCTGCATTTTCAGGTAATTCTGCGAAAAACGCGAATCATCCGCAAAAGAGAGCCAGTGCGCCAACTCTTTTTCAGGCAGGCGCGTTTTCAAGGCCGAAAGCGGCACATGAACAGTTTGCTCATCGGGTGCGATGCCAAAGTCCAGTGTCCACGATGCGCCTTTAACGCGCCCTACAGTGTTGGTGCGCGTCACTCGCGCATCGGCAGATTCCACATAACGATCCAACACCGTCACGCGAAACACAACCTGCGCCATCTCAGGGCTGCCTATTGCTTTTTTATAAAAGTCTGAAACAGTTGACATTTGATGTGGTGAGGTTGTGAGATGGTGCAGTAGTAGAATAGTTTTGTTCACCACTCTACAACCCCATCACCTCACTACCCTCTTATGGTTTTTCAATCGGCACGCCGATCATCGAGCCGTATTCCGTCCATGAGCCATCGTAATTCTTGCAGCCTTCAAAGCCGAGCAGATATTGCAGCACAAACCAGGTGTGCGATGAACGCTCGCCGATGCGGCAATAGGCGATAACCGGCTTGCCTTTTTCGATGCCCTTGCCGCCATAAAGTGCGCGCAACGATTCAGCATCTTTGAAAGTGCCATCTTCATTAACGGCCTGCGCCCAGGGGATATTTTTAGCGCCCGGCACATGGCCGCCGCGTTGGGCGGTTTCCGTCATGCCGGGAGGAGCAATCACTTCGCCGGTAAATTCAGCGGGAGAGCGAACGTCCACCAAATTGTATTGGCCGCCTTCGATTTGCTTGACGACTTCGGTTACATTGGAACGCAACGACAAATCGGCTTCCTGTGCTGTGTATGTCGTCGCTTGCGGCTTTTCTTCTTGCGTGGTTACTTCACGGCCATCGGCAAGCCACTTTTTGCGGCCCCCATCCATCAGGCGAATATCCTGGTGGCCATACATTTTCAAAATCCAGAAAGCAAAGGCGGCGAACCAGTTGTTGTTGTCACCATACAACACAAGCGTGTCGTCGTTACTGATGCCGCTCTCTCCCAGCAATTTTTCAATTTGCTCTTTGGATGGAATATCACGGCGCAATTGATCGTTTAATTGTGATGTCCAGTTCCAGGCAATCGCGCCGGGGATGTGGCCTTCGGCATAGGCGTTGGTATCAACGTCCACTTCCACCAATTTCACGTTGGCATCCTTTAGATGTTCCTGCACCCAGTCGGCATCAACAAGAACTTCAGGATGGGCATAACCCTTGGCTTCAATGCTCATATTTTTCTCCTCATTTTTGGTAAGTTGTCGTTCCCTTCGCCATTATAGGCCAATCGGTCTGAGGCGGCAAGCAAAAGCCTACCCAAATTGTAGGCTTAGCCAAAATTTAAAGGCGCATGGTTTGCTCTATGAATTTCGCGGAATCAAAAACGTCTGAAAACTTCGATGGAGTTGAATGAAGATTGCAATGAACATCTATTGTGTTTCAGGCGTTTAAAACCCTGTTTGAACGGAGGAACCATGAAATTTCCAAAAACAAAATCTCAATTCTGGCTACCGGTATTTGCCTTAAGCGCAACGGTGGCCGCGCCGCAATTAACCCTGCCGGCTCAGGCCGGTTTGTTTGGATTATCCGAACAAGATGAAATTCAAGCGGGTCGCGAAGTCGCGATTCAGGCTGAAAAAGAATACGGCGCACCATTGCCTCCTAACCACCCAATGTCGGTGCGAGTGCGCACCATCGGCCAACAGTTCGCCAACCTTTCGGCCCGTAAGAACATCCCCTACACCTATAAAGTTCTGGCGAACGATAAAGTGCTGAACGCTTTCGCCGCGCCAGGCGGGCCAATTTATGTAACAACCAAATTGGTAACAACAACAGCCAATGACGCTGAATTGGCTTACGTTCTGGGTCACGAAACCGGGCACATTGACCGCAAGCATATCGTAGAAAGCGTTGAAAAGCAGCAGAAAGCCGGCATACTAGTCGGCGTGCTCGGCGCAATCTTAGGCAAGGGAAAAAAGGGCAACATAGTCGGCACCTTAGGTGGCGTGGCGTTTAACGTCTGGCAAAGCGGTTATGGCCGTGATCAGGAGAAGGAATCCGATGTTGTCGGCGTGCGCTGGATGAGCCAATTAGGCTACGACCCCAAAGCTGCCATTTCCATGCTTGCCAAGTTGGATGATGGCAGAGGTGGCGGCTTTCTCGATAAGTATTTGGCGACCCATCCTCAGCCCAAAGATCGCCAGACCATTGTCGCTTCACTGATCCAAAAAGAAAACTTGACCAGTGTCGCACAACGTATGGGCGGCCCAAAACTTTGGATGGCAGGCAATAATGGGGGCGCAAGTTGGAATAACTCGGTTTATAATCCAACTTCAAATCCGGCTTCTAACCCCACCTACAACCCTAACACGCCGAATTATTATCCCAACCCCGGCACAGCCGACTCTTCGCATAATCCAGTTTATGACCCACGCCCCAATTACAACGGAGGCACCGTTAATGGCGGCACCGTTTATCCCGGCGAAACGGTTTATCCCGGAGCGAACCAACCCAGTAATAACCCAGAGGGCGATTTGGATTTTGGCGCACCACTGGTTTACGCTGACCGCAACAATACCCGTGTTTATTTAGCTCCGGTTCTTGAAGCGGCTCGATGGGCTGGCGCTACGGCCCGCGCTAATGGTAATGTTACGGTTATCCAACGTGGTAACAGCAAACTGGAATTGCGTGAAAATTCTACAACGGCCTATATCAATGATCGTCCTGTTACGCTTTCCGTTGCCGCGCAACGTCATAACGGCACTTTGTATGCACCCCTTGGCACTTTGATGCAAGGCATGGGCGGCCAAGCAACCTATGATGCTAATTCGCGCACCATTAGCGTTTTGGTTGGCAATCGCAGCGGTTCAATTCGCTTGCAATAAAAAGTTGGTTACAAATTGAAAAGCCCGGCGCAATTGCGCTGGGCTTTTCAATTTGTCTTTTATTCAGCCGTAAATTCAGTGGCGGCAGAGACGCGACGGCCATCGGGCCATACTGCTTCTGCTTCAATCCACTGCGTCCCGGCTTGTGGCACAACAGAATAATCACGCGCGAAAACAGGCTCATTGCCATTGAATTCCCACACGATTTGCGCTTCTTTTATATCGAGGTTTTCAACTAATAACTTGGCAGTAACAGCTTCACCGACTTTGATTTTCGCTTTAGATAGCTGAATCTTCGCCGAAGCGCTGCGCCAAGCCTGTTTTGCTTGCGGCGTTCCTGCCATAAGAACGGCTGCTGTCGCCAGCCCACGCGCTTGATTGATAATCACGAATTCCGTTGAAGTATTAAATGTATCGCCCCAACGGTCGTAAAACGCATAAGCATTGTCCTTATCGCCATCGGAAGGAAAAGTCAGAGTGCCTAATTCCTTTTTGTATTTGTCGAGATAAGGAAAGCCTTCCTGAATGGCGCCTAAAGGTATACCGGCAGGTGGCAAAACGCGCCTGTCATTCATGGCGTATTGATGCACCACTTCGCGTTGCCTCTTCCAACCAAGACCACTCAAAAATGTTACGTTGTTTGGGTTGGAACCACTTTCAAAGTCGAGATTGGAAAAAATACTTTGCTTTTGTTCCGGGGATGGTTTTAGTTCTTCGAGAACAGCAATATCAAACGCCGATGAAAGCGGAAAATACCAACCGGCGTTGCGAAAACGCTTGCTTTCAATCGGAAAACTGGTGCCATAAGCGTTGGCCTTTGCCCATTTGACTTGATCTGTGCCGCCTAAAACGATCTGTTCTTCGCATTTTTGCAAGTGTGTTGTGTTTAATTTGTCTTTGGCCACGCGCCCGCTTTGCGCGCCAAAAGCATAGCTGCGAATCGCACAGCCATAAGCATCAAAGAGGCGCACCCAGCCCCATTTGGTGGCCTCGCGGCTGGACGGATCGAAATACTTTAGCAGTTGCTCATGCGCTTCCCTATCGCCCGTTGCCAGATAAATTTCTGTCGCGGCCCAGGCCAATTCATCATCGTGCATGAAGGTATCACCGTAATGCGTGATTTTTTGATAGGCGCCGTCACGACCATGCTTTTGAAGAGCGCGCAGCAAAAAAGCCCAGCCCTTTTGAGCTTTTTCTAAATACAACTGCGCCGCCTGGGGAAACTGCTTGCGAAACGAGGGCGAAGATGCGGTTTGTGCTAAGGCTGCTGTCGCGGCTGCCGTGACTGATGTTGTTTTGGGGAAAACTACTTGCGGGTCGCCTTTATCGGGCAAGACATCATTCTCATAAGCGCGCTCGCGAGGATAAACCAAAAAATAAAATCCGCCATCCTCATCTTGCATTTTGGCAAGAAAATCCGCTTCCCACTTCGCGATTTGCAGTAGATCGCTGCGTCCGTCGCCGCTTTCGGGCAAGCCTAAATTATCTAATGCCAGCACGGCGGGAAATATATCGGCAGCAAAAACCAAATGATGAATCAACTGCGCGCTGTTGATAGTGTATTTCGAGTAATCACCGGCATCATGATGGCCGCCGGACACATCAATTTTCCCTTGTTTTACAAAGGGATAGAGGCTGGCCTCAGTATTTTTCAACTGCGGTGCACTATGGCGCGGATTGCTTTTGAAGTTTTCGCTCATGCCGGCTAATTTCGCCTGCATTTTGGCAAATTCCATCGTCGGCACATCGGCGGGCGCAGTATGACAGGCTTGATGTGTAAAACGAGTAAATGGCAAGCTATTTTCCACTCCGCAACGCTGATGATATAGGCCCAAAGCGTAAGTGCGCGTTATATTCGCGGCTACGCCCTCATTAATTGGAAACGGAAAGGAAACGCCTAATCCCGGCACAAAAAAACGATAAGTGCCCGGTGTTTTCAAATCGCTGAAATCGGCCTGCAAGACTTGTTGATAGGGCTTGACCGCGTAGGTATAGCCCTCGTCTGGGCGCGGTTTTAAATTGCCGTTGAAGACAGCTTTGCCACTGCCGACTTCGATAATCTGAAATTGCATTGTAGGAGTTTCCAACTCACCTAAACTCCCCAGATAAAACCCAACAATTGCCATCTTCGGTGACGAAGGAAGATAACCTACCTGATTCACATGCAACGCAGGGCTTAACCTTGTGCTTTTGAGTTGCGAACTGAACTGGCCTGTTAATTCCGGCCCGGTCACTTCGATTCTGGCATCGTCAGGTAGCGGTGCAGCCAGTTTCAAATATAAATAGTTGCCGATACGCAAATCGCGTTTTGCCAGGGGTGCATAAAGTGGTCGCCGCTTGAAACCAACGGACAACGCTTGTATTGATTTGCCGTTTGCCATCACACGAAATGCCGTAGGTGCGGGCAAGCGTGGAAGATTATTATCGTCCACCCAATCCCATGAACTTACCCGCGCATCCGGCGCTTTGGAATTAATCAGTGTCAGTTCTAAAACTGTAGGTGACAGCACGCGCAGCCATTGCGCACCAACCGGCGGCATCGCTAAAGGATTTGTATCGGAATCGGAAGTTTCTACTTTTGCCGTTGCCGAGCAGCAAAGCAAAATAAAGGAAAGAAAGTGAGAGCGCAATTTCATCATGTCGCCTTATGCCTCAAACAACTGCCACACAGTTTCTTTTTCGCCGAAGCCCTTCAATTCCCGCTCTTGCTTTTCCCACCGTAGGGCAATTTGATGCGGTAGACCCGCACTTTGAAGAGCACGATACGCGTCGTTGCTTATCCACAACTCTGCCCTTTTAGCTTGTTCAATGACGCGATGAGCGTAATTGATTTCGCTGCCAAAAGCATCATGTTCGCGTGCCATTACTTGCCCGCAATGGATAGCAGCGCGTGCGGACAACTCTGGGTCGCCTGCATCATGGCGCAAAGCAAGTGCGAATTCGAGTGCTGCGGGCGTGCTTTTGAACATCAACAAAAAGGCATCACCGGCGGTCTCGATAGGATAACCGTTTTGTTTTTCGGCCAGTCGGCGAACATGGGCGAAGTGTTTTTGTTGTAATTGGCTCATGACGTAATCACCTTTGGCTTTACCTAAATCCGTCGATCCGACGATATCAGTAAAAACGATTGACAAATGCGCGAAATCGTCGCCAGCCCATGCCTTGAAACGCGCCGATTGCGTTTCGCCCTGGACAGAAGCAGATATAGCTGATAATGTTTTTTCTTCGTCGGCAGTCTCGTTCATTTTATCTACAGCTTTATCTATGGTTTCCTGCGTTTTGGCAGTGCGATCTGCGATGCGCTCAATTCCATCGAATAGCGAAACGATTTTATCGCAGTTAGAACATTCCACCGAACTTTTGCCACGTGCCCGTTTGTTTTGTGCAGTTGAATCGGGCACAGGCTCACCGCAATGGCCGCACTCGAAAATGCGCCGTCGCTTGATGGAATCGGGGATGGCATGTTTTTCCAGATGCCGTGCCACAAACTGCTCAAAATTAAAGCGGGTATGTTCGGCGGCTTGCGAATCGAAAAACAAACAGAGTTCGGCGCGGCCTGGTTGGATATGTTTGCAAAAGATACCACATTCGCCGCCCATCTCGGCTTCATAAGTAGCGGCGTTGTTCCAGAGGTCTTTCCTTTTAAAGGATCCACTACGCGCCAGACGCACGGCTAAGGTGGCGTAAATGTTTTGCGGAGCGCCCTCGAAAGTGAAAACGACGGCTAATCCGCTTGGCTCAGGGCAATCAGGGCGCTCCTGTGTAACATGTGAAGGAAAAACCAGCAATTCACCATCTTCTATCGCCAGATCATGCGTCAAAAAGTCGCGCACCACAGCCGGTAAGAGCAGTTTTTCCAATGTTCGGTTTTGGAGACGTTCCTCATCCGGCATAGCAAATTGCCCGCTGTAGATATCGGAAATGAGTAAATCGCCGAAGCCATCAGGGTCACTTTTGGCGGCTTCGATAATGGCGCTGGAATAAGCGTCAAGATATTCCGCTTGCAACAACAACAAATCACCATAGTGGAAGCGGCGCATCAGACCGCGAATTTCTAATAGGTTAATGCAGGCTGAGAACTTTTCCTCAAAAAGCGGTGGCAACGCTTCGCCGCCGGCTGTCCAATTTTCCTGCAGCGACATTAATAATTCATCGGAGGTGGCCAACACCAAACCCGACGCGATACGTTTTTTCAGAAACTCTTGAATGCGCTCAAAGACTATGGGCTTTACAGTGGCCTGTGGCCATTTGATAGAAGCGAGAACCGCATCGCGCAAGGCGGCGATATTCAAGCCTGTTTTGGCACTGGTCTCGAAATAGTAATCGAAATTATGTTCCCGACGCAAGCGCTCAATGCGTTCGAGACTGACTTTGACGATGCCCCGGTCCGTGCGCGCAGAAACGAGAACCTTCACAAAAGGTGCGTTGTTGCCAACATTCCAACGACGCGACTGCTCCAAGGCACGGTTCCAGTAATGCACTGGGCCAAGTGGGTCTTTTTCGTCGCGGGCATCGAAGACCAAAAGCGCCACCGCGACTTCATGCAAATGTAATTGATGGACGAGGCGGTAACTGGGCTGCCCAGCTAAATCCCACAAGAAAACCTCACGTTTTTCTTCAAAGGTTTCCTCCTCGCTTTGATAAATGACACTTTCCTCATGCAGTCGATGAACTTTACGTCCGTGGGTGGATTCACTGGCGGCAAACTCCTGCCCCATCAACACCATGCTGAGTCCGGTTTTGCCCACACCCGTATCGCCCATTAGCACAACCTTGGCACTGTTATACAATTCCGAGAGCCTCGGCGCACCCTTCAATTCATTGGCGTCTAAGGTCAACCAAAGGGGTGCCGTGATACTCATACTATCAACGGGCCCACGTAGTGCAGCAATGAACAAGCCTTTAGGTGCAAAGACTGCACCCAGGTATCCCGGCAACTCCCCTGCCAACTCCGCACCATCCGGTGCGATGCGCCATAGTAGCGTTTCGATACTACTTGAACTCAGCAGCCATTGGCCCTCAGGTGACCATGATACGCTGTTAACAGAACCACTATGGCCTTGGAGAGTAGCAATAGATTCTCCCGTGTCACCATCCCAAAGACAAATGGTCTTGTCATCAGAAGCTGAGGCTATACGCTTACCATCAGGTGACCATGATACGCTGTTGACAGGATCGCTATGGCCTTGGAGAGTAGCAATAGATTCTCCCGTGTCACCATCCCAAAGACGAATGGTCTTGTCCCCAGAAGCCGAAGCTATACGCTTACCATCAGGTGACCATGATACGCTAAGGACTGGAACACGGTGGCGTTGGAGGGTGGCAATGGCTTTTCCTGTGTCACTATCCCAAAGGCGAATGGTTTCGTCATCAGAAGCTGAGGCTATACGCTTACCATCAGGTGACCATGATACGCTGTTAAAAGAATAGTAGCTGCCTTGGAGAGTAGCAATGGCTTCTCCCGTGTCACCATCCCAAAGACGAATGGTCCTGTCATCAGAAGCTGAAAACATGGCTCGATTACCAGAAGCTGAAGCTATACGCTTACCATCAGGTGACCACGATACGCTGTTGACAGGATCGCTATGGCCTCGCATAGTGGCAATGACTTCTCCCGTGTCACTATCCCAAAGGCAAATGGTCTTGTCATTAGAAGCTGAAGCTATACGCTTACCATCAGGTGACCACGATACGCTAAGGATAGAATCGCTATGACCCCAGAGCACCATTAATAAATTTAAATTGGCGTTCCAGATGCGCACGCTGCCGTCTTCGCCACCAGTGGCGACGAAGTTAGTGACCGGGCACCAGGCTATAGCTTTTTGACTACCGAAGACGCCGATTGCGTTACCTGCGACGGCGATGCCTTTGGGTAAAATAGGATCATGAGGAATTAGCATATAGGTTTTGAATTATAACTTTCGAAGAAAAGATATAAGTTACGCATTGAAATCATTCATCTGCCGATTCACTGGTAATTCCCGCCGCTGCGTTTTGGGGCTTCTCGTGCGCCAGCATCCTCTTACGACGGCCTTTGGCTACGTGATCACTGTATTTGCCTGGATCGTGGTCAAGGCCGGTGTCGCGGTCGAGAAACAAAGGAAAATCTTTGGCTGGTGGCTTGGTGTGGTCGTAAGCGTAATCATAATCACGCATGATAATGCGCTGTTCACGGTTTAAAGTGGCGAGCCATTCGGGATTAGAGCGCAGATGATCGGCAGCAACAATCCATGAGGGGCAATAGGCTAAGAAAATGTTCTTGCGCACAACATCGGTTTCGTTGTTTTCCACGCGGTGCCAGATATTGCCGTTGATAATCGTCATGGTGCCTTTTTCGGCGCATACGATATGCTCGTCGGGATAAGAATCTGCCGTATCGTAACCTTCAAAATACTGCTGCTTTTGTGAGCCGGGCCGCACTACTAAGTTGCCCATTCTGGGATGCAGAATATCGGTTAGCCAATAGGCAAATTTGATTTGCATCGGCAAAATCGGCGAAAAAACGCCATAAGGCACGGCGCGGGCGCCATCGGGATGCCATTTGTTATAGCCACCGCCACGCGGACGCAGAAAAAACTGTGAAATGTGCAATTTCAACAGTTCGCCGAAGAAATCGTAAGCAAAACCTACGTGACGAGGGTGGTCAATTAAGGCTGTAAATATGGGGTCAAGTTCAACAATATGCTCGCGCGCGAAGAATTTATCCGGCACGAATTTGGGATCATCGTGCGAAATGCGGTCAATTACATCAAGATATGCCGCTATCTCATCATCGCAGAGTGTGCCGGGCAGATGGAGATAACCGTCGCGGTCAAACTGCTCGCGTTGCTCTTTCGTAAAACCGGGTGACGCGATACGATAGTGTTCTGCGCTTGTTTCCATTATCTACTCCAAAGACACATCTATGAATCCATAGCGAATTATATTTCGTATGACAACAGGCTTGCTTTCCATTTTAAATCAGTCTTTATTTTATGAGCTATTTAAAAACAAAAAGGCGGAGCGCGATTTAAGCTGCGCTCCGCCTTAGCTATCTTGTTTTTACGTCAAGTCGTGGGCATAAGGCACTAAATCAGGGTCGAACTGTGTGCCGGAGCCTTTGGTAATTTCAAGGAGGGCTTCAGCGCGCGAAAGAGCCGGACGATAAGCGCGCGGTTCCAACATGGCCTGATAGGCATCGGCTAAGGCAATAATGCGCGCGCCCAGTGGCATATCTTCCATGCTACTGAAATGATGATGGTGATAGCGAATAATCGGCACCATATGCGAGAGAAATTCGATAGGCCGCACAATTTCCGAGCCGATAACCGTGTGATTGCGCGCCTGTTTCAGTTCGTCCTGTGTCAGGGAGCGCGCCAAGGTATCGAGGCGATGCGCCTGATTGATTAAGCCAATATTATGAATCCAGGCGGCGTATTCCAAATCGGTGATTTCGCTATCCGATAGGCCCATGCGTGACGCGATGGAAACTACATGGCGAACTACAGCAGGCGTGTGACCAGTGGTATAGGCACTTTGTCCATCTATGTAATCCATGATGCCTTTGGCATGGGTTAAAAAGAGTTGTGGCAGCGAGTTTGGCTGTGAATTTTCCTCCACGCCACCGCTTTCACGCAGAAAATCAATCATTTTCAGCATGACAGCGTAAATCGCCACCCGCAGTTCACCATCGGGCACATTCGCCAGGGCCGGCCCAGCAGAACGCACATCCGGCATCGCTTCGTCCAACAGCGTCATCGAATTATCTTCTAACTGGCGAATGAGATTATTTGAAAAGTTCAACATGCGTTTTCTCTGAATTTCTGGCTAACCGATTTTACAACACGTTGAGGCGAAGCACAGCCGATGAAACAGGCAATCAATTGGACTTTATCATCAAGTCACAGTTGTCACAACCTATGTTATAACCTTGCCATGCGCAACAGTCGCTCCCTACACTGCTCTTGAACTCACGTGACAGATTTTTCCGAAGCCCAAACCACCATCGAAACTACAACATTGCCTCACAGCCAACGTAGCGCACAATTGTTGCCGCCGCTTTCTCCCTTGACCTATTATCGCCGCAACGTGGGCCGGTCACTGCCCATTGGCGGCGCGATAATGATTTCAGTTTTCCTGATCGCCGGCATTGTGACGCTGCTTAATTCCGTGGACGATTCCATCACCGGCAACTATGGCTTCGTGCGCCATTTTTCGGTTTTGGTGGCCCAACTCGAACGCGATGTGGCCCCACCCTTGAAAGCGCGCGTGCGCAGCGAAAAACGCTTAAAACGCATCATCAACGCCGTGCCCTATTTGCGCTCGATAAAAACCGTCTTTGGCGAATTGCCCGTCCCTATTTA
Organism: Abditibacteriaceae bacterium; assembly: GCA_036399215.1. Lineage (GTDB taxonomy): Bacteria > Armatimonadota > Abditibacteriia > Abditibacteriales > Abditibacteriaceae > DASWNL01. Next base: position 2,107 of record DASWNL010000163.1, on the reverse strand, counting down.
CGGCCTTGACCCTGCCGATATGCCGGAGATTATCGCCTTAACCGGCAATAAAATCGTGCAGGGCCGCATCCCGCAGCCGGGCAAAAACGAAATCATTCTCAGCCGCCAATGGGCCAACAATATCGGCGTCAAACTCGGCTCCACTTTCGCCAATAGCGATGAGCGTTTTCCCACCATTACCGAAGCGCAAAAAGTCGTCGGCTTGTTAGATGGCGGCTCCAATCTGGCCCTTAGCGATATTGATTTCGTCATCAGCGCTTTTCCCGATGTCAATGTTATTCGCCCGGCTTATCTGCTTATTCCAAAAAACACTAAAGATTTGCCAGCCATCAATAAGCGCATTGATGATTTCATGAAGAACCCCAAGAAATACAATCTGTCGCGCTCGCAGGTGCGCTATGCGAAGTTCTTCACGCATGAGCAAATGGTCGAAGAAGTGCGCAAAAGTTTAGGCTACTTTTTTAATTTTCTGGCTATCGCCGATGCTTTAGTTATTGGCGCTGTCGCTTTGCTATCGGGGTTTTTAGCCAACATCTATTTTGAAAATCGCCTGGGAGAATTCGGCTTGCTTTTAGCGATGGGCTTCCAACGCGCCCGCTTAGCCAAGCGACTTCTCATTGAAACCGGCGCGCTCATCTTAGTGAGTTGGCTGATGGGCTTGGCGTTAACCTGGGCCGTTTTGCAGTTGCTTGACGTGTATTTTATGGAGCCGCGCGGCCTGATTTTGGCGCAGATCAATTCTTTGGCCTTGCTTTACACCCTACCTACGCCGTTTTTAGTGGGCATTGCCAGCTTGGGCACAGTTTTGCTGCGCCTTTACAGGCTGGACGCTATTACCATCATGGAAAGAAGGTGAAAAAATGCGAGGTGCGGTATATTCCGCATTCCGCATTCCGCATTCCACATTCCCAAGACCGCCGTTCGCCACATTCGATTCACTGCGAGGATTTAACCCTCACTTACATCACGCCACGCACAACCACTTATGCCGTGCGCGGCGTCAATTTGCGTTTCGGCGAGAAATCGTTCGCCGGCATTGTCGGGCCATCTGGTAGCGGCAAAAGTTCCTTGCTTTATTTGCTATCGGGTTTAAAAACGGCCACGTCCGGCGAGGTTTACTTTGGTGATTTTCACTTTTCCGCAGCGCCGATTCCGCAACGTCTTGAATTTCGCCGCCAGAATTTCGGCTTTGTTTTCCAGCAGCCGTTTTTGATTCCGTATTTGAATTTGTTGGAAAACATCTTAGTGCCGGTTGAAAACCCGCAGCAAAGTGATGTTGACCGCGCCTATGAACTTTTAGAGCAACTCGGATTAGCCGAATTGGCGCCGAAGTTTCCCAATGAATGCTCTGGCGGCGAGCGTGTGCGCGCTTCGATTGCGCGCGGGTTGGTTCATCGCCCACAGTATCTTTTTGTGGATGAGCCAACTGCCAATCTCGATTTAGCGACCGGCGCCCGCGTGATGCATATTCTCAAAACGCAGCGCGAACACGGGGCCTTGATTATCGTAACCCATGACTTGGAAATTCTCGATGACGCCGACGTGATTTTCCGAATGCGCGATGGTGCCTTAACGGAAACCTATGTGCCGCAACGCGCTACGGCTTAGAAAATGGCAATAAAAAGCCCCGCATTCCAAAGAATGCGGGGCTTTTTAAATCGGCGCGTAAGTTCAGAAAGCACAATCAGGAGTTGAACCTGGACACTGTCTCTAAAACAGATGCTCACCAAGAGCGAATGTAGGCTTTCCCGTTTAGGACGCGCCAATAGATTTAATTATAAAAACGGTGCGCAAGTTTGCAAAGCGTTGAAGCAACAAACGGGAATTGAACCCGCGACATTCGGCTCAAGGCCGCTGCTCTACCTCTGAGCTATTGTTGAAGATTGTATGCTTTGCCGTTAAGGGCGCACCGAATTTTTATTTACAGCCTCGCGCGCAAGTTGAAAGAGCGTTGGAATCATTCATGTGCGATACCATTTCGCCATACGAAGATGTCTTCGCATTGGGATTTGAACCCAAAATCCATGATCCAAAATAGATTGTAAGCTCTCTCCGTCAGGGCGCGCGAGGCCAGATTCTCAAATCTTTTTAGCAAGCGGGTCGTTGT
>DASWNL010000162.1:0-5476 GCA_036399215.1 Abditibacteriaceae bacterium | reverse complement strand
GCACCCGGCGCGGGAATGACAACACTACATGACAATGAGCAGCCTTCTTTTCCCCACCTCGACGATTTTCTCTACAGCCTCTGAGTGCAGAACCACGGAATAGATGGCAAACAAAATGCCGCAAGGAACTAACGTTTCTCGCGGCATTTTTGTTTTTTAAGTCCAACTCACCCGTTCCAGGTCGTGAGTTCTACCAGGTTTTCGGCAAGGTTGACATTGAGCGCATAACCCAACTGAATATTAAAAAAGCGCACCGGCACCCAGGTGTCGCCGCCTTCAACATAAGGGGCGGCTTGCAAGCCTTGCGCCTCATTGTTTTTGATGATGTCTTCGGTGCCGATATTGAGTTGAATGTTTCCACCACGGGGATGTTGAACTATTACTTGTTGTAAGTCTTGATCCCAATCAACTGTAGCACCCACAGCTTCACTGAGCGCGCGCAGGGGCACCCAGAGCGTGCCGTCCTGGTTTTTTGGTTCATCTGCAATGGCAACCGGCTGTCCGTCCACGATGTAAGGCATGATTAATCTCCTTTTGTTGAGCGAATACTATCGGTTCGCCTGGATTTACCGCGTTTTGGCCGGAGCTTTTCCGGCAACTTTCAAGCTGTTTTTCACCGGATGGCCCGCCCCCGCCGCTTTTGCCGCGATTTTGCTGGCTAAAGCGCGATGCGTGTTGTTTGGCACCGTGCCGTTCAGATAAACGACCTTGTTTTTGGTGGTGACATCTATCTCCGAAGCGGAGATGTTCTTGTCGGCAATAAGCGCTGATTTAACTTTGCCGGTTATAGCGGCATCAGCGGCTAACGAAACGCCTTTTCCCGCCGCTTTTTCCACTTGGGGGACGGCGTTTTCCACGGTTTTTTCGAGCGATTCACCGGCGTTTTCTACAGTTTTCTCCACCTGAGCGCCTGTCGCGGGTGAATCCGGCATACCATTGTTGTTTTTGTCCTGGCAACCGGCCAGAGACAGCAACAGGGCTGTGCAGGCGGAAGCCAGCATTCGTGATAAATGCGCTTTCTTCATGATTATCTTCTCCTGATGATTCTAAGCTGCGGCCCTCACACCTCAAGGCAAAATGAAGGCCAAAGAAGAGTCAAAGAGAAGTGGCGCTTTAGTGACTTTACGGTTGAGTTAATCGCGGCGTGCGTTGGCTGAGGGCTTGTCCAAACTGCTTTTAGGTTGAGGAAAGGCGGCATCAAGAATCGCCCTGGCAATGGGTGCGGCATTTTCACTGCCATGCCCGGAGTTCTCCACGATGATAGCGATAGCGATAGTTGGGTTTTCGTAAGGCGCGAAGCAAATGAACCAGGCGTGCGGCAGAGCATGGTTATCATCTTCTGCCGAGCCGGTTTTGCCGGCGACCTGCACGTGTGGTAGGTTAACCGCTTTACCTGTGCCATCGGTAACAACCTTCCGCAAGCCAGCACGCACAAGGTCGAGATTTCGAGGGTCAATGGCTACACGATGGCGGATTTGCGGCTTGGCCGTTTCACGCTGCGTGCCGCGAGTTTCTTTAAGCACATGCGGCTGCCAGAGCGTGCCGCCATTAGCAATGGCAGCGGTGACATTGGCCAGTTGCAGCGGTGAAACCAGCACGTCGCCTTGCCCGATGGACATGTTCAGCGTGTTACCGGGAAACCAGTGCGCTAAGTCGGGCCGCGTTTTGTTAACGCTGCGCCGCCAGGCCGGATCAGGCACCAAACCTTCAGTGTCGCTGGGCAAATCAATGCCGGTTTCCTGGCCCAGGCCGAACTCGCGGGCCGTTTTTGCTAAATAATCCGGGCCACTGCTTTCAGGGTCGCCCAGGCGTAGTGCTTCCTGATAAAAATAGACATCGCATGAGCCGGATAGGGCGCTCATCAAATTGACGGTGCCGTGCGTTGACCAGCAGCCGAAAAAGCGTCCGCCCAGGCGATAGCCGCCGTTGCAATGATGAACTGCCGAAGGGGAAAGCGTGCCTCGTTGCAAGCCAGCAGCAGCAGTAATGCTTTTGAAAGTTGACGCCGGTGGAAAGCGCGAACCCGCCGCGCGATTAATCAAAGGTTTTTTAGGGTTGGAGTTGATGCCGTTCCAAACCCTGTTAAACGAACGGCGCGGCAGGGAGAATACATTTGGGTCAAAAGTCGGGCGCGAAGTCATCACCAATACTTGGCCGTTGCGCGGGTCAAGTGCTACCGCCGCGCCACTGTTGCGCGCTTTCGATAAAGCATCTTCAGCGGCGCGCTGTAATTTGGCATCAATGGTGAGAATCAGGGTAGCACCCGGCTTTTCCTGGATGCGATTGACACGTCGCACGGGACGCGCCCGTGAATCCACTTCATACTGGTCGCTGCCTTCAAATCCGGCCAGTCTCTGGTCGTATTCGCGTTCGATGCCACTTTTACCGATGACATCGCCGAATTTTAAAATGCGCGCATTGGAAGCCGTTTTTTGCTCTGCTTCGTTGCGCTCCAGATCGCGCTCATCTACCATGCGTGTATAGCCCAAAAGGTGCGCGGCTAAGGTGCCTTGTGGATAAAAGCGCTTGATGTTGTCCGTCACCAAAACGGCGCGTCCCAATCGCCATTTGTTTTCTTCGATCAGCGTGATAGTGGCGAGATCGGCTTCTTCAACAATCGGCACCGGGTCATAAAGCCCGGCGCGCTTATCGCGCGCGTCTTCTAAGGCCTTTTCAATGTCGGCGGGCTTCAATTGCAACAAGAAGCCAAGAGAGTTCAAAATGCGAAGCCGTTCTTGCTTTTCGCGGCGTGCCGAAGGCAAGGCGGCAGGCACAATTGAAATTGAATGGCGCACTCGCGAAGTGGCCAGCACTCTGTTGTGACGGTCGAGTATGAGACCGCGCGGTGCAGGCAGGGGAACATGGCGCAGGCGATTCTGCTGCGCCTGCACCAGGTAATCACCGCCACGCACCACTTGCAAAAACCACAAGCGCGTCGTAAGGCCAAAAAAGGCAACGCCCAACGCGGCGGCGCATAACCAGACGCGCTTCCGCACAGTTGCTTCATCAACAATAGCCCAGCCGGTTCGACGGCGGGGACGAGAAGAAACGGCCATCAGGTCAGGGGCGGAAAGCAGGAGGCAGATGGCGGTAAGTAATTAAACGGCCCTTACTGCCTCCGGCTTACCGCCGTCTGCTTACTCCTCTATCGGGTCAAGTCGTGCATCAGCGGGCAGGTCGGTGTTATCGAGGGCGTGTTCGTCGAGTTCTTCAATATCTATTTCGCCGGGCAGGTTTAAGTCGCTCATCTCAGGGGCGGACAAAGCGTCCGGCTCCATCTCGATGTCGCTCATGGGAATTTCGATGCCTCGCGGGTTACCATCTTCGTCGGCAAACTCGCTGTCGGCAGCGTTAAGGTCATCTTCCAATAATTCAGCATCGGAAAGATCATCGCCGGTTTCTTCGAGTAGTGCGTCATCCAAGCCGGCATCGCTTGCTGAAGTGGGTGAATCAAGCGGAAAATTGGATGTGTCGTCTGCGGTGTCTGAGCCACCTGCGGATGCGGTTTCCAAACGATCTGTGTCGTAAGTCTTGTCTTGTTCTCTTGCCATGTGAATTCCTTCTTTCGTTTGTCAACATTGAAGCGTCCGTTGATTTTGAAGGCGGATGCTCCCAGTATAGCCCGCCTTTTGTTGCTGCGGGTCATGCTGTAGAATAGCTTTGCTTAATGCCTTGGAAATCGTCGCCTCAACTGTTATCTCAACCCACAGGGAGAGAATTTCGTGCCAGTTAGAATTGGTTTTATCGGCACCGGCGGCATAGCCGGCCAGCACTTCCAAACCTTGTCGCAAATCGAAGACGCACAACTCGTTGCCTTTTGTGATCTAGATAAAACGCGCGCCGAAAGCGCCGCACGTCGTTTTGAAGGTAAGGCCTACACAGACTACAAAAAACTGCTCGAAGCCGAAGACCTGGATGCCCTTTATATTTGCCTGCCGCCGCACGCCCATAAAGACATTGAAGTTTTAGTTGCGCAAAAAGGTTGTGCACTGTTTGTGGAAAAGCCGATTGCCAACAACTTGAAAACCGCCGAGCGCGCGGCCCTTGCCATAGAAAAAGCGAGTGTTATCAACGCCGTTGGTTACCATTTTCGTTATCACGCCGCGACAGCACAAGTGCAGGAACTCCTATCCGATAAAAAAGCACCGGCTCTGATTTATGGTCGCTGGTGGGGCAGCTTTCCCATCGCTCCCTGGTGGCGCCGTCAGAACCAAAGCGGCGGGCAGGTCAACGAACAGGCCACACATATCATTGACTTAGCGCGATATTTAGTGGGCGATATTGAAAAGGTTTACTGTTGTGCGGCTCGGCGCGAAATGCACAAGGAGTTTCGCGATTCAACCATCGCTGATGTAACAGCGCTCACCGCCGAGTTTGCAAGCGGAGCTATTGGTCACTTTTCGGCCACTTGTCTGGTGGGCGGCGTGCGCGAAGTTGGGCTTTCCCTTGTCGTTAAAGACGCGATTTATGATCTGTTCGGCAATGCGCTCAGCATCCGGCGCGCCGACCAAACGCAAAATATCATGCACCGCAACAATGCCTACTTAGATGAAGACAAGGCTTTTATCGAAGCGGTGCAAACCGGCAAGCGGGGCGGCATCAAAAGCACTTACGCCGACGCTTTAAAAACCTTACGCGTCACTTTGGCCGCCAATCAATCAGCCAAAAGCGGCAGGCCGATTAGAATTAAATAGCTGTGCCTCTGTAAATGGAGAAATCAGGGGGTGAATAAAAACCTTTATTTCCTTGCCTATTTTGATAGATTTTGTCATGCTTACGGGCAAGTCATTATTCGTCCAGAGCAATAGTGGCGAAATAAAGGAGAACCCGTATGAAATGCCCGCAGCCTTTTGCCCGGCACTGCTTGACTTTGCCTGGCGCCCTCTCTGGTGCCTTGTCCGGTGTGATTCTGGCCAGCCTTATTGGAGCCTTTGGCCTTCAACCTCTCCAGGCTCAACCTCCACAAACCAACAGTAAAGCGACTAACAGCAGTATTACTGGCGATTCTACTCCCTCTGATGGCAGCGACCTCATTACCTCCTCGACTGAGCAAGTTGGCAGAACAGCCCGCTCGGTTGGCACACGAGCGATAAGCACCATCACCGGCGAAGGCACAACCGGCAACATTGCCAAGTTCACCGGCCCCAACGAAATCGGCAACTCGGTGATTATCGAAAGCGCCGGCAACATCGGTATCGGCACAGCGGCTCCAGGCTCTAAATTGACGGTGATTAGTGGCGGAGCGTCAACTATTCAGGGTGATAACTCTTCAACGGCAGCCAATGCCTATGGTATTCATGGGCGCATCACTTCGAATGCTCCTGGCGCGAATGCCTCCGGGGTGCGCGGCACCAATAATGGCGCCAACGCCAATGGTTATGGTGTCTATGGCACTCATGCCGGTAGTGGCTCTGGGGTTTATGGTTATTCTGCCAGTGGCAATGGCGTTTCGGGGCGTAGCGTTAATGGCAGAGGC
>DASWNL010000161.1:0-10585 GCA_036399215.1 Abditibacteriaceae bacterium | reverse complement strand
TTATTATTTGGTAGAGAAATAAATGTGGGGGCGCACCTACTGCGCCCAATTTAGCGAAGCGTATAACAAGGGCGCAATCCGCCCAGGGGGCACCTGGCGCCCCTACACACCATGTCTTCTTATTCCCGCCGCGATTTATTGCGCCACAGCTTTTTGCTGGGTGCGTTTTGGCCCGCCATGACTCAGGCTCAAAATCAATCATCAAATTATGCGCGCATGGCTTTGCCGGCGGGCAAAAGCCCGAACCGGCCTTATACGCCCTCGCCCGATGATGCGGGTTGGCTGCTGGAAGATGTGTGGCCGCCGCTTTACTTTGGCAACGAAATCACAGCCGAGGCGCGGCGCAAGATTGATAGCCAGGAGTGGGCGCGGCAACTTTTCAACTGGCTGCGCGAAGAAGCCGACATTGCTTTGAAACTACCACCCCAACTGCCCCAGGAACGCGCCGGTTGGCGGCACGATTTTTATAGCCGCACAACAGGCGGGCCGCTTTTATTTGAGCTGGAGCAAGGCGAGAAATTTCTTGATCCAATCACCAAACAACGCGAAGGCAACGCCGAGCAACATCGTGCCTGGGTCTTGCTAACACATGAGCGCACCTTGCGCATGATGCGTAGCGTGGGCTTGCTTTATCAACTCACCAACGAAGAAAAATATCTGCGTTGGGTTGAGCTAGGGTTGCTTGCTTTAGCCGAACACTTCGCGAAAATCGGCCCGCAAAAAGCCGAAGAAATCGCTAAAGGCGCCAATGGCGGCGCGGTCTATTTTCAGCCGCTGTATGACGCCGGCATTTTACTGGTGATGGCGAATGCGACCAGCTTTGTCAAAGACAAATTAAAAGACGAAACGCGAGCGAAGGTGCAAGGCGTTTTTGAAGAGCGCGTGCCATTTCTGATGAAGTTTCTCGATGGCAAAGCCGCCCATAATATGGGCTGTTTTGCCTCGGCAGCCATTGGATTGTCTGGTGAGTTATGGAATCGTGGGGATTGGATTCATCGTGCCTTGCATGGAAAGAACGGTTTTGCCGATCAACTGCGTAGTGGTGTGCCGATGCAGGGCGAACAAATTGATGGCTTATGGGGCGAAGGCACGCTGTTTTATCATTTTTATTCGCTAACGACTTTGATAGCTCTGCGCGAACTGGCTGCGCGTCGCGAAACCAAAATTGAAGCCGATGTTTTGCGCCGTTTTGAAGCGATGTTCGAGGCACCGCTGCAATTGGCCGACGCGCAAAACCGCTTACCCGCGTTGAGCGATTTCGGCGCGCCGCGTCATTTTTCATTATCACTTTACCGTCATCTTTACGAATACGCGGCGGGCAAAATCAATTTGCCCAAATACGGCCCAGCCTTAGCGCGCATTTATGAAGCAAGCAATGCACGACGCACCGATCTGGCAGCTTTGGCTTATGGCCCAATGAGATTGCCCGCCGCTTTGCAATTAGCACCACGCGCCACACGATTACCTGTTGCAAATATCGGCGTGTTTCGGGAAAGCCAGCCGGATATGTGGCTGCTTTTCCGTGGTGGTAAATACGTCGGCGGACATGATCATCCCGACCGGCTTTCGATTTTTCTCCATGCCGAAGGCGTGCAGATTTCGCCCGATTTGGGCGAGCCGGGTTATGCCTTGCGCAAGCAAACCGGCGATTACTTTCGCACCACACTGGCGCACAACACCTTGTTTGCCAATGAGCAAGACCAAAAAGGCGCGGCCTATCTTGATTGGCAGCCGGAGAAAAAACGGGCACGCGGCGGCATCAAAGCGGGCGGCATCAGCTTTCGCCGCACGGTTTTCTTCGCACCGCCGTTTGTTGTTCTGTTGGATGAATACGAAAGCGATAAAGAGCAGCGTTTCAACTGGATTTATCATGCCTACGGCACTCTGCAAATGGAAGAGATGATTGCGCCGCCCGCAGAACCAAAAGCAGATGAAGCGGTTCGCAAGATCGGTGAACCTGAAGGCCCACCACCCAAGACACCCGTTGATGCGCCGCCTGTTGAACTGACAGCGCCGGATTTGAAATTACCACCGCTTCCTGACAAGGAAGAATGGTCGCAGTTCACCAAACGCAAAACCATTCTTGTGGGACGAAGTTTGCGCGCCGTCTGGCAAGTGCAACCGAATCTGCAATTGCGCTTGCATAGCACGTCCAGCGCGCCCTTTGAAGCGACAAGCGGGCGCACCATCGGCCAGCCGTTTCCCGACGATCAGGGAGCTTTGCTTTTGCGTTCCCCCGGCACTTCGTGGCGCGTGGCAACGGTTTTGGAAGTCGTAACCGATACGCCGCAAGTCACTGGCATCGAACTACTCGCCAACGGCGCCGCCCTCGATTTAACCGGCGTGCGCCGCGAATGGACGTGGTGAAAAATGAACGATGCAGAAGAAAAATGGAAAGCTTAAAAGCGGTTCAATTTCGTAACTGCGAATAGTAGAGCATTGGGTTATTGCGTTGCTATGTGGACGACAGGCTTTGAAGCAAAAGGTTGACCGCACTTCCTGCCTGGTTTTTTGTGGGCGATTGGTTTAGCATACGTTTTTCAATTCGCGCTGTTTGGCTTTCTGAAATGGCGTGATAAAAAGCGTGTAGCAAAATGAATTTATGAGCCAACCATTTCAATGTCTGGGCCTCATTGGTGATGTGCATGGCGAAGATGAATATTTAGCGATTGCTATTGCGCGTTTACAGGGTCTTGGCGCGGAAAAGTTGCTTTGTGTTGGTGATTTATGCGATGGGCGCGGCGATGTCAACTGTGTTTGTGACCTGCTACGCGAGAATGAGGTTTTGACGGTGCGCGGCAATCATGATCGCTGGTTATTAAGTGGGCAAGCGCGCGATTTGCCCGAAGCGATTTCGGCAGAAACAGTCGAAGCGCGAACCTGGGAATTTTTGCGCGCTTTACCCTTGATAATTGAAATGCAAACCGTAGTGGGCACGCTGCTTTTGTGTCATGGCATGGGCGCTAACGACATGGGACGCCTAGAGCCGGGTGATTACGGTTACGGTTTAGAAAACAATCTGGAGTTGTTGAAGATTTACCTGCAAGCGGATATTGCTTTTGTAGTCGCCGGGCACACGCATAAACTGATGGTGCGCCGCTTCGCGCGGAGGTCCGGCGCGCCACTGACAATCATCAACGCAGGGCAATTGAAACACAATGTCGGGCCGGTTTTCGCTCACGCCGATTTTTCTAAAGGCACTGTGCAGTTTTTTGAAATTCATAGTGAGGGCGTGCAAGCTGGCCCTTGTTTTAATTGGAAAGAGATGGCACCCGAAGGCGCAAGTTTTCGATAGGAATAAAATGAAAAAACTTTGGCTTGGCTTAGTTCTTTTAAGCGGTGCCGCGATGGCACAACAGCCCCGGCAGAATTTGGGGCGTGATATGCGATTCATCGAAAAGATGAATTTTGATGGACAGGATGCTTATCGCTTATCGGATGGGCAAAGCGAAGCTATCATTGTGCCCCGCTATGGTCGCGTCATGCGCTTTGGGCGGGTGGGTGGCACTAATTGGCTATGGAATGCGCCGCCTCGAAAATACAAGCCAAACGATTGGAAGAATTACGGGGGCGATAAAACCTGGCCCGCACCGCAAAGCCAGTGGGCCACAATGGGCGGCGGCCCTAACTGGCCTCCGCCTCCGGCGTGGGATGGAATGCCCCATAAAGCCGGCGTGAAAAAGGGCAAGTTGTGGATGGTTAGTCCCGTTCAAAAAGGTTTGGGTGCGCGTGTTGTGCGTGAGTTTTGGTTCGATGCCAACGGCGATTTCATAGTGTCGCAAGCGGCGGATAAGATCAGTGGCGAACCAGTTTATTTTTCTTTATGGAGCGTGATTCAAATCGTGCCGCCCGACGCGATTTATTTGCCACTGAGCGCCAACAGCCCTTATAAAAACAACTTCCACTGGATTTACAAACCCAAAGTAGAAGTGGATGCCAAACTGCTTTCGCCCACTCTCTTGCGTGTGCTGCCCAGTGTCGGCGATGATAAAAACAACTTTAAAATCGGCACTGATGCCGAAGCACCGGCCTTGATTGCGGTGCATGATGGCTGGGCGTTTCGCGTGCGTTCCAACAAGCCAAAAGGCGATTATCCAGATGGCGCCTTAGAAGCGGGCTTCCCTGTTGAATTATGGAACATGGGGCCAAAGGATATGCATTACAATGAGTTGGAACTGCTCTCGCCCTTGAATCTTTATAAAACCGGCTCGCGTTGGAGGCACACCATTCGCTGGAGCGTGCATCAAATGCCCACCAAAGACATCAACTCGCCATTGATGCAAGAAGCAATTGAAAGACTGTTAAAGGAGTAGGCGGGAAGCAGACGGCAGGAAGCAGGCAAAAGAGTTTGGTTTCTGCCTACTGCCGTCTGCTTACTGCCGTCTGCTTACTGCCCACTGAATTATGTGCGGACGATTTACCCTTCATCATTCAACCGAAGAAGTCTCCGAGCGGTTTGCGGCGCAGCAAGTGTTGTTTCCCCTTGAAGCGCGCTATAACATCGCACCGGGTCAGGCGATTCCGGTTGTCGCCAACAGCACTTTAGCCGGGGCGCGCTGGATGGAAGCCATGAAATGGGGCCTGGTGCCGTTTTGGTCGAAAGACCCGGAGATTGGTAACCGCCTTATCAACGCGCGGGCCGAAACCATCGCGGAAAAGCCGGCTTATAAGCAAGCCTTAAAACGGCGACGCTGCATTTTGCCCTCTGATGGTTTTTATGAATGGAAAGCCCAAGATTCAGGCCCACGCGTGCCGCATCATATTCGTTTGCGCAATGGCGAATTGTTCGGCTTTGCCGGCCTCTGGGAAGAGTGGGAAGCGCCCGATGGCAGCCCGCTGCGCACCTGCGCGATTATTACGGTCGCACCAAACGAACTGATGGCACCAATTCACAATCGAATGCCGGCCATCTTGCGCCGTGAAGAGGAAAACGCCTGGCTCGACCCTGAACTCAAAGAAACTGATGCGCTTGTGGCGTTATTAAAATCGTATTCTGCCGAGGAGATGGAAGCTTATCCGGTTTCGCGTCGTGTCAACGCGCCGCAAAACGATGATGAATCTTGCATCGAAGCGGCGCCTCCTGAAGAGGAGCAAGCGCGCTTGTTTTAAAACAAAAGTCCGGCAAAGCATTGCTTTGCCGGACTTTTAGGGGGCGGATTTCCTTTAGAATCCACGTTCGAGCAGAGAAACAGGCAATGCTTGCCGGGCGCTTTGGCGCTCAGTTTTCAGCGTGGTCAGCGCGGCGTAATTCCAATCTGTTGGATCGAAACGCGCAGATAATCCCTGATCGCGCACCGCGTTTACTGCTTCGACGCGCGAGAGCCAACGACCGGAATCAATAAAGTAGCGCCAGCGCAAGTTGCCGGGAAGCGACATGTAATTCGCTGGCGGCGTAAAGGGCGTTAAGCCTTTTACATTTGGAAAGTTCTGGGCTTGTGCCTGCGTTGTAGACAATAGGCCCATCAAACCAAACAACGAACCGACAAGGAACTTGTGTTTCATAATTGATAGCATAGCACGCGCCACAATTGTTGCAAGATGCAGGAGCATGTGATTGAGCCAATTTGATTAGAGGCTATTTCAAATGTGGACAGGCGTTAAGTGGCGTGACTTATGGATCCCCGCCTGCGCGGGAATGACAGGCGTTATATGCGTCATTCCCGCGCCGGGAACCCGCTTGCGGGTGGTGGAATCCATAAGCAATGCCTGCATTTCTCTATCGGGACCTTTGAAATAGCCTTTAATGCACTGCCGTCACTAAATGCAGTTTCTTGTCAGCGATGCCAATCGTTGCAATGGCGCCGGAATTGAATTCCAAGAAGTCTTCTTCGATACCATCGCTGAAAATGACGCCGTTTTGCGGCATTCGCGATGTAACTTGCAAGGTAGCCTCATTTTGCAAGGCGCCACAAACAATGCTCGCCCCTGATGTCTTGGAGATGAACGGTTCCCGCACGGCAAAGCGCAATTCATTGGCGCTCCAATCGAAGCGATAATCATCTACTGCTCGCCCGGTGATTGAGTCAATCTTCGGCTCAATAAGAATGTCACTTTGCGCTTGAGTAATGCCTGACGCGCCTGTGAGAATAGAGCGCCACCAGCCTGTGGAACCGGCCCCGGTTGTGACGATGATGCCGCTGGATGATTGCGCCTCACGTTGCCCGTTGTAAAGCACTTCGTAACGCGCCGAAATGTGGGTTTGTGCGCCGACGAAGAAATCGTTTAAAGCGTGCAGACTTTGCCCATCGTTGAGAGTCACGCGCGCCATCGTGACGGGTGCGATTTGATAATGCCCCTGCGTTGCGGCCGGCAGAACATAAGATGCCTGGTGAACCTGAAACGGCAACAGCACGCCGTCAATGCGAGTGAAATCGGGATTGAAAGCGACCAGGGGTTGCCCATCCAGGTATTTGGCGACGTTAACGACTAAACCATCCGGGCCAAGCGTGATAATTAAATCATCGCGACCAAAGGTGAAAGTCGGCAAAAATTCGCGCTCGATCCACTGAGCGCGTGCATTAGAGGGAATAGCCTTTTGCAAGGCGTCTTTGGCTTGTTGATACTGCGTGTGAGCGGCTTCATACTCCGAAAAATCCACTCCCATCTGCTCCAGGTAAAAACGCGCCTGGTCGCGCGTGTTAAAACGCTCGATGAGTTCTTCCAGGGCGGTTTTGCGAGTGATAACGATGAGTTTCTCGTGCAACATAAATCTTGCTATTCTTGCACTTGCAAAAGTGCCGAGAGAATTTCCGGCGTGATGTTTAAGTTGCCGATTTTTTCAGCGTTTTGGCCCAGGTCGCGTAGGCCCAAAGCTAAGACCAAACGCGGCTCCATCGCTTTGAAAAGTTCCAGTTCGCGCTGTAAGGCTCCGGCGCGATAAGATTCTTCCATTTCATAAGCGTGGCCGCGCGATTCAGCTTCGCGCAGGGCGTTGGCGGCTTGCAAATCAATCAGTTGCTGGCGTTGTTCTTCAAGCGAAACCTCTGTATTTAATTCGCTCTGCTTGATTTTGCGCTCTTCTTCAACAGCCGAAGCGCGACGTGCATAAGTCGCTTCATCGGCGCGGCGCAAAAGACTTTCGCGATAGGGCGCTTCGAGCGCTTTGCTCATCTCCGGTGCCGGTTTGGCCGCTAAAAAGTAAACGCTGAGCAGTTCCACGCCCAAAGATGCCAGCAGTCCCTGCGTTACGATGGCAGTTTGCACTTGAGCGGCAATGGTTTGCGAATCGCGTATGGCATCTTCAAGGCTGCGGCTTTGCACGGCTTCGCGGGTTTGCATTTGGATAACGTTGGCGATGCGTTGCGGCAGGCGTTGCGGATCATCTGATAAATACGAGCGGCGCCTCGGCTCCATCGTAAAATTCAAAAGTGCAGCGGCCACTTGCGGCTCGGCGATGCGATAAGTGAATTGGCCCTGAATCGTGACAGCCTGGAAGTTCTGCGTCACTTCGTTGAAAACAAAGTTCCCATCGGCGGAGCTTGTAGGCACGGCTACGATTTGCGTATTATGACGCAGATAATAAAAGGCCATACCCGGCCCGGATTTAACTACCCCGCCCGAACGGTAGCGAATGATGTATTCAGTGGGCAAGCCCTTGAAAAATCCGATGTTGAACATGAAATTCCTTTGTCAGTTGTTGAATAATTCGTTTAAAGCGCGGGCAGCAGCTAAGCCGGAAAGTGCGGCACCTTCAACACGCGGGCCGGCACCGGGGCTAACAAAAGCGTCACCGGCAAAGAAAATAGGTGCTGGATAACCCACATAGTAAAACGGCGCATCATGTGTTACCACAGGTTTAGCATAACGCCAGTAATGGGCCTGTGCTGTTATCACTGTGCGACCCAGATACTTCTGCGCGGCTTCAACTAATAGCGTCGCTACAGCTTCTGGCGCCTGGTCAAGATGCTCTTTTGTCCAATCTCCGCTTGCATGAATCGTCACGCTTCCGGGCCGGGGCGAAATACCTTTTTGATGATTATCAGCAATCCACGAAAACATGCCATCTTCAAGATGCAAAGCGCCGGGTGCAGGGATTTGACTTAGCCCATTGAGTTGCGCTAAAACAGACCAACAGGGTTCATAAGTAATTTTGTCTAAAGCGCGCCACGTGATAGAAGGTAATACAAAATTGCCTTTGAAAAACGTCAGGCTTTGCGGCACCGGCGGCGTGAGAATTAAAGCATCGGCCCAGAAAACATTACCCGTTGCCACACGCCATTTTTCATCAACGCAATCAATACGCTGCACCGTTTCATTTAAATGAAGGGTCAATTCTTGTGCTAAATATTGCGGCACATCCGTCATGCCTTGTGCGCCGCAAAAGCGTGGATAGCTTTCGTCTTTGCAAATGTTTTGGGAAGGATAGCCACAATACCATTGGCGTGTGACGTGAGCATCTTGCATTTCGTCAATCAAAGCACAAAATTCCGGGCTGCGGCCCGTGAAGAATTGCGCGCCGGAATCGAAAACGGCTTCTCCAATGCGGTGCGTTGCCATGCGCCCGCCAACTTCAGGCGACTGTTCAAGCAACCACACTTCATAACCGTTTTTAGTGAGAGTTTGTGCGGCTATTAAGCCGCAAATACCCGCGCCGATGATGCCAACGGTTAAGGTTTTGGTCATGGCTTGCTGTAAATCTTGGCTTCCATTTTTTCAAGAGGCTTTTTGAAAGTGTTAAGGTTGCCATGCAGCGGTAAGACGAAACATTCGCCGGGGAGAGGCAGTGATTGCGAGAGTTCACTGGCCCATTGGCGGCATTTCTCTTCATCTTCAATTTGCAGCATTTTAAATTCAAATAAGATGCCTAAAACGTAAAGCGGCGGGCCTTCGTGTGAGAGTTGCTTGCGTGTTAAATAGACTTCTTTGATGCGTGGATGCTCGGCTAAAGCGGCTTGCAAAGCGCTTAATTTTTCGGGGCTAACTTCATGTGGTAAGAAGGTATCAGTAGGTGACAGGCCCTCGCGCTCTACGGCAGCTTCATATTCCAATTCGCCGCGCACGACTGCTTTTTGGAGGTAGCGCTCGGCTTCATCCCCCTGGTTATGATCGCAGAGATAGGTGTAGATCAACTGGCAGGCGGGCAGGGTGGCTTCGGCATCAAGCTCCATTGCTTTTTCTAACAGGGAGATGCCGCGCTTTGCTTCGTTTTCGTCCTCTTTTTCCAGCAAAAGCCGGCCTAAAGAAAAGTTGCCTGCCACGTTGTTGGGAAAGCGCACAACAAATTGTTCCAGGCTTTGTAAGGCCGCTTCTTCCCCTTCAAACTCTTCGCGCCACAAGGCCATTTGCAACTGCTCTGCTTCACTTAATTCCTCGTCACGCGCTTCTTTTTCAGTTAGGTCGCGCAATTTGGCTCGCGCTTCTTGTTGTTCTTTGTGACGTTCCTGCCAGGCGGGGCCAACGCTCTGGCTCCACAGGCTATTCATGGTCTGGGTGATCTCATCCAGCGCCGTTCCCAAATACTCTTCGCCAGCGGTGCGCGCCAGTTCAGGCGGCAGACGCGGCGTTTCTTTGATGGCATTTAAGCGGTCGGTTAAAGAAGGATGCGTATCGGTTTCGCCAGTTTTTTCGTTGAGCGCGCGGTTAATCCAACGCTGCGCCGGTGCAATTTCGTATTCCTTTAAAGCGCTTTTGAGGTTGATAAAAGGCGCAGGCGGAACGGCTTGCACATCGGCTTGCTTAAGAACGCTGGGCCAGAACTTTTCCTGGAGATAAGTGCCGGTAATCGTCGTGCGAAGCAGTGCATCGGCACTGGCGCGGCTCCCAGCGATTTCGACGGCACAACCATCAGCCACATATTCATCGGCCCGCGCCAGCACAAAAGAGCAGGCGCCAAAATATGGTGCATACCAGTTGAAAAACCAACCGAACAAGGCCGCGCCATGATTATCTCGGAGCGATTCCATCAGTTGATACCATGAAGCGCGAATACGATAAATCCAGCCGCTAAAGCGTCCATGATTGCCCGATAAATGCCCGAACTCATGTGCTAAAATCGCTTTAAATTCATCGGGTGCGATGGCTTGCAGCATCGGCAGACCCAGAATGAGATAGCTTTTATACCAGCCAAATACGCCCAGTCGTGGTATCTGGGCGATGGCACAGTTGAAATCATCGGTCAACAGCACAACATTTGGCTTGGGGCTTTGCAATTTTAAGGCAACTTCATCTATTAAGTTGAACAAAGCGGGAACACGCTCGCGGGTTAGAGGCAAACCGGCAGGCGGCTCGATTTTTACCCACAGCGAACGCACGACAACATAAATCAGACCCAACAAAAGCAGGCCGATTTTACCAACGGCATAACCGGCATGGTGCGAGCGAACAGCGAAGTAAATCAGAGCGCCTAACGAAGCTAAAAGTAATGACAACACAAACAGAATGTAGCCATAACCGAGCAGAGCTAAGGCGATAATTTTGTTTTTATAGGCTTTGGGGTTTTGCTGCGCGACAACTTCAAGTTTGCGAACCAAGGCTTCAAACTGTTCTTTTTGCATGATAAAAATCGCTTTCCTCTATCTTTGCCTACAATGATATAACAGATGGCATGAACTTTATCCATAGTTCGCCACAAACACTTCCTTTTGCC
>DASWNL010000160.1:0-8206 GCA_036399215.1 Abditibacteriaceae bacterium | reverse complement strand
CTTCTGAGCCTTCTGTCTTTTAGTTTGGGAATTATATACTTGATACCTGTTCCGCTTAATTTTTCGGACACAAAATCGCAGCCAAAAACAACAAAAAAGCCCGCTACTTTAAAAGTAGCGGGCTTTTTATCATGGCGGATATGGCTATCTTTGAAACGGCTGGACACCCTTTATTTTATTAATAAATGATAATCATTATCAAGACAATTCCTACCCTTTATTAACGATATTGATTCTCATTTGCAATAACTAACGATATTGATTATCATTTATCACAATACCGGGCGCCTACCTTCTCCATATTTTCGTGCGCGCGGTCAAAGGAGATCGCGTGGATTCACCAGTGATTAAAGCACTTCAGCAGAAATACTCTGCAAAACTGACCGAAGCCGAAGCTCTAAGCTCAAAAGCCGATGCCACCGATGCGGACGCGACCAAAGCCACTGAGCTTATTGCCGAATGCAAGACCATCAGGGGCCAGATCGAAAGCGCTAAAGCCGCGCAGGGTGATTTAGCCGAACTCAAAGCGTGGGATAACGAACCTGTCGGCGGGTTGCACCAGCCGGGCATGGCTGTAAAAACAGGTGAAGGCGAACCGAGCGGCTATGCCGACATCGAAGACAAAGGCGCTTTCAAAGCGATGCAGCAGGCGGGCGCCGGGGTGTTGCCGCCCGCGCAGATCAAGGCGATTAGCTCATCGAGTTACAAAGCCGCGCTGAACGAACTGTTTCGTGCCAGAGGTGACATGTCCGGGGTTTCGGCATCGGCACGCAAAGCACTGGAAGAGGGCATTGACCAAAACGGCGGGCAGTTGGTGGGCACTGAAATGGCGGCTAACATCCTGATGCGCAAACCTGCCCCAACTGAGCTGCGCAATTCGGTAACGCAGCTCACAACCAGTAAGGACAACCTCACGTTCAACACCGTGCAGTTTTCCGGCGACGAGCGCTATCCAACGCCGGTTCGCATCTACAAGGCAGGCGAAAAGCCAGTCAAGGCGAACATTACCGCCGATAATCCAAATTTTGGCGGCTTGCGCATTCCTGTCAATACGTTCATGATGCGCCTGGAACTTTACAACGACTTCATAGAGGATGCCTCAATTGACATTGAGGGCTTCATCGCCAATGCCTTCCGCGAAGCCGTTGATTTATTTGATGAGGATATGCTGCTCAATGGCACCGGCGTGCGCGAACCGCACGGTGCGCTTGTCGGGGTTGACACCCAGAACCGCATCACCAGTGTAAAAAGCGGGCACGCCACGAAATTAACGCAGGATGGGTTGCAGGCTTTGAAGTTTGCGATTCGCCGGCAGTATCAGGGAAATTTGCGTTGGGTCTTTAACTCGACAAGCACCGGCCTTGCCTTAGCGCAAATGAAGGACACCACAGATCGCCCGCTTTGGCCGATGGAGCAACAGGCAGGCATGGTAAACGATGTGCCCGCGAACCTGCTGGGCTATCGCTACTACTACTCTGATTTTACGCCTGACATAGCAGCAGGCACCTTCCCGATTCTGTGGGGCGATCCGCACGGCATTACGCTTTTGCGGCGTGTTGGCTTCTCCATTCAATTCCTGCGCGAAGTCGGCGCCGAGGAAAACAAAACCGTTATTCTGGGGCGTTACCGCATGGGCGCCGATGTCACCGAACCGTGGAAGCTGCGCACCCAGAAAATCGCCGCATAAGTTTTCTTCTTATTTCCCTCTGACATTTAGATGCGCGCTTTCAACTTGAAAGCGCGCAGCATTGGAGAATCCTTTTATGTTTCGTCAATTATTTAGCTCTATTGCCCTCCTGATCGGCTCGGCTCCCGCTGCTGCCGGCACAACTGTTGTGACCGGTAATATCATCGACACATCAGGCTTTGAAGGCGTGGCTGCTGTGGCACACTTAGGCGCCGTAACAGCCACCGGCGTGCCTGCTATCAAATGGCAGCACGGCGACCTGGCCGATGGTAGTGATATGGCTGATGTGACCGGTAGCACCGCGACCGGCAATGACACGATGAGCAATAAGCTCTTAGGCACCGAAATACATCGCCCTACCAAGCGCTACATGCGCCCAATCTTAACGCGAACGGCAGCCAATGTGGTTTTAAGCAGCATGATGGTGTATCTGTTCAATGCCTCGCACACGTCGGTCACCCAAACCGACCTATTAGAGCACGTCTCCATTCAAGGGCCGTAATTGCAAAGGCGGCCCTCTGCACTATTCGCGGCCCGCCTGTTGTTTCCCGCATTATTCCTGCACGACGCTATTTGATTCCACGCCGCATTAGAGCAGATGAACGACTATCAGAATCAACCTGCCATCGCTGATTTGCAAGGGCTTCTTGAAAGCAGCAACTGCTTTGATGCGGCGTGGAATCTTGACTTGCAAGGCGCTTTAGATAGTGCTATTCCCCAGTGGAAACAGGACACGGAATACAACCCGTTCTTATCCACAGGGCAAACCATCACGCGCACATTTCCGGCGCCGCGCAATAGCCGTGTGTTGTTCCTGCAAACCGGCCTTATCGAGCTAACGACGCTTTCAGTGCGCGCTTATCCCGGCGCTGAACTGCAAGAGCTAACCCTTGGCGTTGACTTTGTCTTGGAGCCGGTCGGCGCATCTGATGAAGACCGGCCTTTTACCCGTGTTCGTTTCTTGCGCAGTGTCAGTGGCGAAGTCGTGATTGAAGGTGTGTTCGGTTATGCGTTGCAATATCCGCCTAACGCTTTTCGTGCTGTTGTGCGCCGCGCGGCCCTTGACCTGGCACCGGAAATCGCTTTGCGCCTGCGCCGTGATGCGGAGACAGCAGCTAACCAACTGAAGGCCAAGGAAACCGGCCCGGTGCGTTTGGAATACCAGACACAGGCAGCGGAGAAGGTCACGAACTTTGAGGCGCAAATAAGCGCATGGAGCAGCTTCTACCAAAGGCAAGTGAATTTCTACCAGTTGGTTTAATAATGCCTTTCTTTACCGATGCCGAAAAAGAAGAGCTTGCCGAACTGTTTCCCCAGCGGGTGAGCATTCTGGCGGTGACGGAAACCACCGTCAACGACATGGGCGAAACCGCCCTTGTGCCAACGCCTGTCGCTGGGCTAACCGCACTGCGCGCCCAGATTTCTTTGATTGATAGCAAGGGCAACGAAACATCAGGCAGTGGTGAAGGCGCGACGGCTATCAGCACGCATCAGGTTTTGCTTTTGGATGCGCCGACAGTTGGGCCGGACGGTATCAACGAAAGGCATCAGGCTCAGGATGATGACACCGGCCAAATCTATAACATTCTGCTGGCCGATAAAGACCCAACGGGAAGCTACACGATGCTGAAATGCCGCCGGGTAAGCGTTTAATCATTCTATGCGCGTTCTTGACCCCTTAGCTCCTGATTACTGGATTCGCGCCGTGCTGCTCGATACAGCCGGCAAGACCTGCGTAATCAACGGGCAAACGATGAGTGCCGATGCCGTAGCGTTTTGCGGTGAGCGCATCTATCCAGCGAGAGAAGGGTTTCAGCCACCGGCCTGGCCTTACATCTTGTTTGGCCCGGCGCGTGATGCGGTTTTCGATAACTACGCGCAAGAAGCGGTCTTGATGGACGGTGAGTATTTAATCCGGGCCATGATGCGCGAAGATGAGCCGTTGAACGGAAAAGGTCTGGAAGAGTTCAACCAACCAGGCTTTCGCGCTATTATGAACGCTTTTCAGGGCGTGGGCGAGATTTTCAGCGTGGACAGCGGCCTCATCCACGGTTGTTCTGTTATCAGGCCGCACCGACGTATGTATGGAGAGCCGGGCAAACGAATTAGTGAACTGGGCGTTATCGCCCGTATTTTTTCCAATTAAGAGGTTTAAAACCTAAAGGTTTCAAGAGGTATCTGCACTGTCAATCGCCTGTTAAGGGCTTGCGCCTAACTCTTTTGAGTTGGCACATTAGGCACATTGACAGGTGCCCGTGCTGCGATATTAAGCGCGGCGTTATAGTCCGCGTTAAGCTGGCAGCCACAGCATTTACAAAGAAATTGGGCTTGTGATTTCCGGTTTGCTTTTTCGCAATGACCGCACGCGCTACAAGTGCGCGACGTGTTGCGGGCCTCTACGAAGTGAACCGGCACCCCGGCTAATTGAGCCTTATAGGTGATGAAGGATTGTAATTGAGCAAAAGCCCAGTTGCCCATCTGCCAGCGCATTTCACGATTAAAGCCGTTTCCTCGCTCTCTGATTCCTTTAAGGTTTTCAAGTGCGAGTGCCTTGTGTTCTGCGGTAGCAGTTTTAACAATCTTTTTAGAGATGCAGTGATTTTCGTTTTTGGTAAAGTTCGCTTGCTTTTTGGATAGCTTTCTGAGGTGCCGTTTGGCGCTTTTGGTGCCCCGCTTTTGCAAAAGCCCGCGAATGCGCTTGTAACGGCGCCGCACGGCCTTTGTTTGCGCGCCGGAATAACTTTTCCCGCTACTGTCGGTTGCCAGTTCTACAATGCCGCAATCAATCCCCAAAACATCTTTAACCGGCATTGGCTCAGCTTCTGACACTTCGCAACAGGCCAGAAGATAGAACTTACCTTTAATCAAAGCAAGATTACTTTCGCCGCGTTGGGCTTCAAGCATGGCGTGCTGGCCTTCACCAGCAACATAAGGGATGGTTTGGCGCCCCGCCATTGTCCAAATGGAAACCGTTCCCGCTTGCGGCTTAAAAGTCAATATGTGCGCATCGTAGCTAATAGCCCCGGATGGCTTGAAAGTCCGTTGTGTTTTCTTATCCAGCTTGTAAGAATCGGCAACTTTAGCGATGCAGCGCACCGTGACCTGAGCCGACAAACCAAACTTTTCACGCGCCGCGTAATAGGCCAGCTTGTGAAGTTTGAACTGCCCAAATTCCTGATGTTCCCATGCCAGTGATGAAACGAAGTCACACGCGGCATTAGCGGCTGTGAGAGTCGCTTTAAGCGCGGCGGCTTGTTCTGGCGTTGGTTTGAGTTGGATTTGAGCTATCAACTTCATATTGTTATTTTATCTTCTTTGTGGTCTGTGGAGCCGCGCCATGCGGCGCGGCTCCATTCCTTCATTCGTCGTTACGCTCTGCGATGAACCATTCCCAAAGTCGCATTACTTCGGCTTCATTACCCGGCTCAATGTGCAGCGATTCAGTATTTTCATCGCGCGCAGCTTGCCGATAATACACATTTAGCAGGTTCAATTCGCGCCTTCGTTCAATTACATCAAGGGCGAAGTGGGCGAAGTGAGTTACCACAAAGGGCACCTCGCGCGGCGTTGGGGCCGCTTCCAGGCCCGCGCGGGCAAAGGGCGCGGTTTCGGTCATGAGTTGCTCAGCGGCAATTAAGCGCTGCTCCGTTTCGATGCGCGTTTTAACAAGCCAGGCGTGAAATTCCGCGATCATGACCGCTTGTTCATTTAAGGCTTTATAAGAGGCGTCATTCCAATTGTGGTTTTCTGGATGCACCTGAGCAAAGGGTGAGCGGCCCGCCGGACGGTGCGTTGCAAACCAGTGTGCATTTGGCGCGGCGCCCTGCTCGGTTTCCTTTGGCTTACGCATCGCGCACCGCCTTTTGTTGCTGTTGCCATGCTAAACGGGACTTGTGAATTTGATTGTGTTGCACGCGCACAATATGGCGAAAGCGCCGCGACGCGCACCGGGCGACCACCAGATAAAGCACAGTAGGCTCCCATCCCAGAGCATCGGTGCTGTAAAGCGGAACGACCTTAACCTGTATTCCCTTGCGGCGGCAATCGGCGGCGGTCTGTTCGGCTAAACGCCGCGCCGAGGTATGGAAGCATTGCCAGTCATAGCCAAAGATGCCGACCAGTGAAAAGTTGGCTTTGGCTATGTGGCGCTTGCTAAAATGTTTCATAGATTCTTTCCCTTCAAAGATGGAATCAAAGGGCTTTCGTGAGTTCGCACCTCATGAAAGCCCGCGCCGTTTTAGGCTGCCCCTTTCAGACTGGTTAGCCAGTTGTTACGGGCTTCAATCAAAACATCGTCTAACTGAGCCTCAGTGATAAAGAGGATGGAAACGCGCCGCGCATTGACATCATCGGTTTCGATGTAAAGGTCACGGCGCAAGGCCGCTTCTAAAACTTCGCTTGCCAGTTCTGCGTTGGTAGCATCAACGATGTGCGCGACTTCATTAGGGGCGATTGGCTCGGTTTGAACTGTGAGCATCAGAAATTCACCCCCTCTAATAAGCGTCCGGCGTTGGCGTTGCGGCTTGCCAGTTCGGTGCGAATCATCAGGGCTTGTTCTAAAAGGCGCTCACTGGCTACGTTTGAGTTGAGGTTGCTGTAAGTGGCATCTAAAGCAAGCAGTTCGCTGTTGTCTTTGCCTGCCAGTTCCAAAGCGTAATCATCTTTCCAATTCCAGTTCATTGCGCTATTCCTTTTCGCGGTGATTTTTCTTACCGACAAAAGGAATTATACCGCGCCTTATTCTCGTTGTCAAGAATAAATTTACCTAAATTAAATAAAATCTTCTTTGCAATGGGAATGGATTTTCTTTATAATAGATTCAGGTAAAAGCAATGATGAAATCGAATTTTGAGACACTACGGCGCCGTAAGGCATCAAACGAAGACCGCAAACTAATCCTTAAAACCATTGCAGAGGAAACGGGCCTTTCATTAGGTGCCGTTCACCGCGTTAGCACTGGGCAGATTGAAAAGATTCACCTTTCAACACTGGACACGCTGTGCGGCTATTTCAACGTGCAATCAATCAGCGAACTGGTTGAATATGTGCCGGATAATTCGGAAAGCTAAATTTTGAGTTCTGTGGACAAAGAGCGCAGCCTAACCGCTGCGCTCTTTTTGTTTTACAATCTCCCCTATGAAACACAAGAGAATTATGGCGATGGTGGCTGTCGTGGGTGTCTTTGGGGCCGGGTTTGCTGGCTATGCGATTGGTCAAAATAATACGCGCACACCTGCGCTTGAGGAACTTGCCCAAATGCAAGTGAAAATGTATGCAGGTGCGAAGCCGGATGATTACGGCACCTTAGCGCGCATTTACATGGAAGCCCCACAACACCCAGAGGTAACACAACAGATCATTCGACAGTTGCTTGTAAAGGCTCCAAATAATGCTGAGATTCAAGGGCAAGCCCTTGCCCTTGCCCAAAACGCGCGCATTATCGAATTACTGGAAAAGCAGCAAAAGCCTTAAAAATCATCGTTGCCGTTGCGCACCATGCTGGCTAAGTGGCGCGCGTTTTCACGGTTGCCTAAGCGGTTTCCTGAAAGCGCCCGTTGCACTTCGCGCCCTACTGCCTGCCCCACTGCATGCGGGTCTTGCGCGCCGTTAATGTTGAAGGTGAAGTTTTGCGTTGTATTGCCGCCGTTGTATGTCCGAGTAGGTTGATTTGCCATTGCGCGCAACATCTGAGATTCACGCGCTGGCAATACCAATTCCGATTTATGAAGTTGAGCTACATACCCGTCAAAAGGAACTGAGCGCAGGCCGTCCGCGTGGCTGCCATCGTAGCCGATGCCGTTGTAATAGTTCCCACCACTAACCCCACCGGGTAAAGACACGCCTTTTTTCTTGGGGTTGATTAAACCAGTAAGCGCATCGAAAATAACATTTTGAAGGGCGCTCTGTCCCAGTCGCATTAAATCGCTGAGTATGCCGTCCACCATGCCGCTAAACCCGCCGCGCATCTCAGAAGCGCCCTGTGCAATATCGCGGAACATTTCGCGCATATAATCGCGCGTCTGATCTATTTTTGTTAGTTCGCTTTCCTTGCCCACTATATCGGCAATTTCGGCATCGCTATACAAATTCGCTTCCTTTAACTGCTGACGCATCGCAGTTTTTTCGCGGTCACTATCTTTATAGGTGCGGGCCAGTTCCACGCGATTATCATAATCCTTTTGCCAATCCTCTTTTTGCAGCTTTACGACATCACGCATCAAATCGCGTATTTCTTGGCGTGTTTTCAGTTCCTTTTCTGTGACAGCCAGATGTTCATAGCCGGGAATAAGGGCTTGCCGGTCACGCTGCAAATCTTCGGCTTTCCAAAGCGCCTCTTGTCTTTGAAGGTCAGACATTTTGCTGACAAGGCCCAGTGATTCCTTTTCAAGTTGCAACGATTCTTTAAGACCTGTTAAGTCATAAGGCGCCAATAACTCTTTACGCTTTTCGAGAACGGCGTCCATTTGTTGAAGATTCTGATTTGTAGAATTTTCAAAACCTTCATCGGCATTGTTCAGA
>DASWNL010000159.1:0-12235 GCA_036399215.1 Abditibacteriaceae bacterium | reverse complement strand
CACGCGGCGGCACTGGGGCAAAGTCACTTCGGCCATGTGGCGGAAGTCGCGCCGGCGCTCTTTATCGGGGTGTTCCCAATTCACGCGCGCCTGCGCATCGAGTGCAGCGATGATGCGGCCTATTACATCATCGTTTGCTGTCGGTGGCACGTGCAATAAATCGTAAAAGTCCGGCCATTCCAATTTCGTTTCGTGGCTGTCCATAATATCTACCTCGTCTGCAATTTGCAACGATGTCATCTTTCCATCATTTGCCAGATTTATGAGATGCTGCAATCGCGCGGTTTTGATTCTTTTCGGGGTTTATCAAATGAATTTATTTGATGTCAGACCAGGGGCCGGATGAAGACGAAGATGAAGTAGGGCTATTCTGCTCAGATTGTTTTTGCACTAAGCGTCCGGCCCAGGATTCGGCTTTGGTTTGAAGAGCTTTCTCTTGATCAGAAAGATGTGCTGTAACAGTGCCCAGTTCAATCTCGCGGCCATCGGGTGAAAGAGTAAATTCAAATCGTGCCGCCTCTTTGACGTTGTGCGTCACAATCTCAATGGCCCAGATTAAAGAGATTAGCTTGCCCGAAAACGAGTAGGGTGCAGGCGGCAATTGAAAGCGAAAAGGTTGACTGTCACTCAATGAAGGCGCTTCGACGCGCACGGTTTCTTCAACGCTGACATCGCTATCGCCCTTGCCCTGTGTAAACCACAAAAGGCGCACTTCAAGCCAATCGGCATTGTTGTCAAGCTGCCATGTGGCTTTGCCTTGGAGCCAATCGCCCGGTTGGTAATTGGTTTTGTTACCTGGCACGGCAATATCAAATTGGCTCATGGCACAATACCTTTTTGTTGGGGCAAAACGACAAGCGGATACTCTTCTTTAATATCCGGCCAGATGGGAATTTGGCCTTTGACCACCAGTTGCCAGAGGACTTTATTATTGCGTGCTTCAAACGAATGCATGGTGCCGGTTGGAATCTGCACTGTGCCGTTGCCCTGCGTAACAGCGCTGATGGTATCGGCTACATCCAACACACAAAAAGTGTTTTTATCGGTGTAAGTGTCGGTTCCGCGCCGATAAGTGGCTTCTTCGCGGCCTTCGAGAAAAATTTGCAGGTTCGTCACATTCTGGCGTCCGCTTAATTTCCAATCAATGTTTAGTGCGCCGCCTAAGGGCACTTCGGCCTGTGAAACCGTCAGCGTCACTTTGGGGCCAAATATCGCGATAAATTGATAAATCGTCGCGCCGATCATGCCCAGTCCAATCAATACAAAGGGAACTAAGAAAAGTCCCACGAAAAGCTCAAAGCCATTTAGCCCGGTGAACAACTGCACCAGAAAAACGCTGACAATGCCATTCCAGAACAAGCTAACTAAGAGCAAACCGATAAATGCGCCGACACGCGATGCACGCGGCTTTAGCATGACTGGCCCACCCCCAACCGCGTTTGAAGACCTTGTAGCTGAAGAGTTATCGTAAGGGCTTACGTCGCTGCGCGCCTGAAAAGCTGATAAGTCAGAAGCTGTTGAACTTGCGCCAGATAAAGGCACAACGGATTGACGGTCATAATTAATTGCAGCACCTTTCGGGCGCCAATTGGTTTCCCCATGCGTGCCCTGACCAGCGCGGCCCATTTTGACGCCCGCAATCATAATTCCCGCGCCAACGGCTACAAAGATAAGCGTAAACAGCCCCAACCACGTCTCCCCGCTCATGGTCGGATTAATAACCGATTGATTGGAGTTAGCGGGATTGACGTAACAAAGAATGCGTGTGCCCGGCGGCAGCTTTGCCACAATGGCATTTTTATCCGTTGCGTCACCTGAACCGCTGGAACCGAACTGATAAGTGTTGCCGTGATAAGTCTGGCCGTTAAAGGGAAAGGAGTATTCAACTTCAACGTGATAGGTCGTATCGCCGTCGCTGTCACGAGTGCTGCCAACCTGGCTGGAACTTATGACGCAGGTAATCGGCGTCCAACTCTTGGCCATCTGAATTTGCCACAAGGGCCGTAAAAACGTGGCGAAGAAACCGCCCAACCCAACTAATAGAAAAACCAGGCCAAACAGAACCAGGCAGCCTGTCGGGTTGGCATTGCGCTTTTCAGAAACGGGAGTCGTTTTAGTCGCCATTGCAAATATTTTATCCTTTAAGCATGAAACTCCGTCGCTGGTTGGTTGGTGCGCTGTTATTTGTCGCGTTATTTACGTTGTTTGTGAAGTTTTACCGTTTTGTTCCGGGAGGCGAACGCTTGGTGAACAAGATTCGAGGCCGCACGACAAGTGAAGACCGCTTGCAAGAATACGGCGCGACGGCACGGGCGCGTTTGCTGCCCTATTTTGAAAAAGCGGGAGTAACCTATCCTCCAGCGCGTTTTCTTTTGGTTGGTTTGAAAGAAGAGCGTCAACTGCAACTTTATTCGGCCAATACCACGGGAGATTTAAGGTATATTCGTTCCTACCCCATTCTGGGCGCCAGTGGCGAATTAGGCCCCAAACTGCGCGAAGGCGATTTGCAAGTGCCCGAAGGCGTTTACCAAATCGAATCACTCAATCCCAATAGCGCGTTTCACTTATCATTGCGCGTCAATTATCCGAACGATTACGACCGCGCCCAGGCCAAACGCGAAGGACGCGACCAATTGGGCGGCGACATCATGATTCATGGCGGTAGCGGTTCGGTGGGCTGTTTAGCGATGGGCGATGAAGTCGCCGAAGAATTATTCTGCCTCGCCGCCGAAAAGTGGCCTCAAACCATCAAAATTCTGCTCTGCCCCCGCGATTTGCGCGAAAAACCAGCACCTGAAATCACTTCCCCAACTTGGACAAAAGAGATTTATCGTAACCTGAAGAACGAACTGCAAAAGTTACCAAGTAACAATTAACAATTAAATCTCTTTAAGTAACGCCGCCAACAACTTCCATATCGCTTCGGTGCTTTGCACATCGGCCCACTCTTCGGGCGTGTGTGCGCCTTTGATCAAAGGGCCAAAAGAAACTGCTTCGAGTCCCGGCACTTTATCGGCGATGATGCCACATTCGAGGCCGGCATGAACAATTTCGATGACTGCTTCACGTCCGAAAACTTCCTTGTAAACATGCTGCGCCGTCTCCAAAAGTGCGCCGGGATTAGGCTGCCAGCCGGGATAGCCTTCACGAATATCTATTTCAATTTCCGGTGCGAGTTTTTGCGCAGTAGTAATGACTTCACTGCGCACGCGTTCGATTTCGCTGCCCACAAACGAGCGCAGGCTAAGGTGCAGTGAAACTTCAAAAGCGTCTTTGAATTCATCTCCAACAGGGCGCGTGCGCAGAACGGCTAAATTGGCTGATGTTTCCACTTTGCCTTCAAACTTTTGGCTCACCTGCAAAACGCCATGCGGCAACTGACTGAGTAAGGCAATAAGGATTTGATCGTGAGGCCGCACCCAGGCGCTGGAGGGCGCTTCGATTGGTTCAACTGTAATGCGCGCGTCCGGCTCGTGGGTGCCGGAGTCACCGTGCAGTTCGGCTTCCATCTCCTGCGCCACGATGCGCACTTTTTCGACATCATCAGGCGAACAAGCGATTTCGGCCCAGGCATCGCGCGGGATAGCATTATGCGCCTGTCCACCTTCGAGATGCCAGATGTGAAACGGAATATCTGCCACACCAATGTGATCAAGAACCGCTGTTAAAACCTTGATGGCATTGGCGCGCGGTTGATTGATTTCAATGCCGCTGTGTCCGCCTTGCAAGCCGCCAACGCTCAGGCGTAACGCGGCATGACCGGGCCGCAAAGTTTCGCCTTCAAGG
Source organism: Abditibacteriaceae bacterium (assembly GCA_036399215.1). Taxonomy (GTDB): domain Bacteria; phylum Armatimonadota; class Abditibacteriia; order Abditibacteriales; family Abditibacteriaceae; genus DASWNL01. Next base: position 8,449 of record DASWNL010000159.1, on the reverse strand, counting down.
GGCAAAGTAAAATTAATGCCGCTGCCGCCGGCGCAGCCAATCACGATTTCATGCGGGTCTTCGGTATCGAGGTTAATCAGGCGCGTGCCGCTTAAAAGCGAACCATCCAATTCCATCGCGCCATGCAAGCCGGTTTCTTCTTCAACCGTAAAAAGCAATTCCAACGGGCCGTGTTCAACGCTGGCATCCGTTAAAACCGCAAGCGCCATCGCGGCACCAAGGCCATTATCGGCGCCCAGTGTGGTGCCGCTTGCGTAAATATGCTCGCCTTCAGGTGCAGCAACGCGCTGAGGCCGAATCGGGTCACGCGCGAAATCAATCTCCACTTCAGGCCGCTTTTCGCAAACCATGTCGAGATGCGCCTGCAAAATGACGGTTGGCCTGTCTTCGCCTCCTTTAGTGGCCGGCACATAAACAACCGTGTTGCCGCGCGCATCGCTGTGCCACGTTGCGCCATGACTTTCGGCCACATGGCGCACATAAGCCGAAGCCATCGCTTCCTGCCCCGATGGGCGCGGAATCAAATTCAGACTCGCAAAATGCCGCCATACCTGCGCCGGCTCAAGGCCCGCATAAACATCTCGAATTGCTTGGTCACTCATGGTTTGCACCGTAAATTATGTTATCCCTGTAAAGCGTTTCTATCTTCTCAATTCGGCCACGTTGAATCTTGTGCGGTGAGACTCGCTGGTATTATTAGGTATGACCAACATGGCTTTTAATTGAATAACCTTCGGTTTATCAGGTAGGGTCAAGGTGGCTTTTGCCGTTCCGGCGTCACCTTTGAGACTCACGATGTCATCCTTTGGCGAGGGGCCGTTGATCTGGCCGATGGCTTTCCCCGGAGCCGAATTCGGATTGTCAGGGCGGGGCACTTCGTGCGCTGAAAAACGCACTTTAATAGGTGGATGCCAGCCACTTGTCCAATCTACTTTCGCCTCAATCTGCAAGGTGATTGTTTTCTTGTTCTTTGCTCTGGAAAGCACAGCCGTCGGCATGTGCATAATGACATCAGGTTTAGACAAAACGAGAACTTGCCTCGTGATTGTGTTGCCGCAAGTGACGGTTATGGTTTTGAAATCGCGCGCATGACGCGCTGTCAGAGCCGGATTGTTAAGGTCAAGCATGGCATCGCCCACGCTCAAGGCTTCCACGCCGGTGCCTTTCCAGCGCGGCCACGGTTCTTCGCCTTCTTTCCAATCGGGCCATGATTCCTTCGGGTTCGTTTGCACGGCACGCAAGTCAGCCATTCCTTGTGCGGTTAATGTGAGGGGAAAACCGGGCCGACCTGCTTGAGGAATCTCTCGCCAATGATTATCAGAGTTCACCTGAAGGCCGGCTATGTAAGCCTTGCCCGGCACAAAAGAAGTATCGGGTGGTGGCGGCAATTTAGGCATCACATGCCTTAAGGTGTGTTCGGCGCTGCCGCGCCACAGGCCACGGCTACTTTTGTAGGTTCGGGTATGGCGCACCGAGATTTGCCATTCACCCGGCCTGTCCACGAATCTGCCGACCATGCTGTAAGGCAGATCCATTTTCATTTCGTAAACCACAGGCCATGACGCCACTTTATTAAAAGGAGCCGGAGGCACATCTTGCCACTGGCCTTGTGGGTGAGTCCGAACGCGAGCGCCCTTTATTTCCCAGAGAAATTCACCCGGCTCAACTTCGTGTCCAGCGACTTGCGCCACGTTATCTTCCGCGTGCAAAACACCAATTGTGCTATTGGGATCGGCTGGATCGTATCGAATTTTTTTAATCCCTTGCTCAACCAGAGTGACGCGCAAGGGATAAATGGGAGGGTAAAGCTCTCGCCATGCAAAAGCTCCTGCGCCAGCTACAATAACCAAAGCCAAAACAATGAATTTTTTATTCATACAAACACGTTACGTTTTACAAGAAAACGCCCCCATTACAGACCGGAGGCGTTTTCAAAAGCTATTCTGATTGTTAAAAGCTAACTGCTTTTTACCAAACTCTGTCCCCATCGGGGTTTTGTTTCATGCGTTCGTCTAAAGCATCAATCAGTGGGTCGGGTTTGTTGCTCTGGGGCGGGACGAGCATCATCTCTTTGGTGAAGATGAAGCCGTCGCGGTCTGTCCAGTCGTGCTGCACGCCGCCTTCGTCCACCATTTTGTAATCGTGGCCCAGTTGCACGGCGCCGGTGGGGCAGGCTTCTTCGCAGTAGCCGCAAAAGATGCAGCGCAGCATATTGATTTCATAGCGCGCCGCATAGCGTTCGCCGGGCGAAGTGCGGTTTTCAGGGTCGTTTTCCGCCGCCTCGACCCAGATCGCTTCTGCCGGGCAGGCCGCCGCGCACAGCGAACAGCCGATGCAGCGTTCAAGGCCGTTTTCGTAGCGATTCAAAATGTGCCGCCCGCGAAAACGCAGGGGGCGCGGTTTTTCTTCTTCGGGATACTGAACAGTTATGTTTTCATCGCCAACGGTTGTGCCTACTGCGTGCTTCAATGTGCGGGCCATGCCTTTGGCGAATGCGGGAATTAAACTCATAAAAACCTCCGATTTGTGGAGACAGGAGGCCAGAAGCGGGAGGCAGGAAAATAGGCTTTAATTAAAATCCCTGCCGACCGCCGTCTGCCTACTGCCAACTCTATTTCCATCCGTTCAGCATAATCGCTATGGCCACCAAAAAGATGTTAGCGAGGCCGAGCGGCACTAAAAATTTCCAGCCGAAGTTCATCAATTGGTCGTAACGAAAACGCGGCAAGCTGGCGCGCAGCCAGATGTAAACAAAGATAAAGAAAAAGACTTTAATCAGAAAATACGCCACGCCGAGCAGCGTTTCGCCAATTCCATAACCATCGGCGCCATTGATAAACGGCCCGCTCCAACCACCTAAAAATAAGGTAGTAGCAAGCGCGGCGACAATCAGCATATTGACGTATTCCGACAGGAAGAACATGGCGAACTTGAAACTGGAATATTCGGTGTGAAAACCAGCGGTCAACTCCGATTCGGCTTCGGCCATGTCGAATGGTGCGCGGTTGGTTTCGGCTACGCCGCAGGTGAAATAGGTCAGGCAGGCAATCAGCATCGAAGGAATCAAAAACCAGTTGCCGCCACCGATGATATTCCAACCCTGCTGCGCCTGGCGCTCGACGATTTCTGAAAGTGAAGTGCTGCCGGTGCCCAGCAAAATCACGATAACTGCGAAGCCCATGCCCAGTTCATAAGAGATCATCTGCGCCGAGGCACGCAGACCGCCCAGCAACGAATACTTGTTGTTGGAAGCCCAGCCAGCCATTGCTACAGCGTAAACCGAAAGGCCGGAAATCGCTAAAGAATAAAGCAGCGAATTGGGCATATCGCTGATCTGCGCCCAGGGGGCAGGGCCAAAAGGAATCACGGCCAAGGCCATCACGGCAGGAAGCAGAGCCAAAACCGGCGCCAGATAATAAATTGGCTTATCTACGCCGGCGGGCGTGATGTCTTCCTTCATCATCAGCTTGACGGCATCCGCAATCGGTTGCAGCAAGCCAAACGGCCCGACGCGATTGGGGCCAACGCGCATTTGAAATTCAGCTAAAACGCGACGCTCCATCCAGATCAGACCGGGCACCAGATTCAGCGCGATAAAGAAAATCAAAAACGTGCGAACAAATGTGAGGGCTAAGTCCCACCAAAACATAATTCAAACCTTTAACTTCACCACAGAGAACACAGAGGGCGCGGAGATTTTAGTAGTCACGAAAAGCATGAAAAGTTTCAGGAAATAAGAGTGTTGTCATTCCGAGCGAAACATTGAGCCTAAGCGAAATGTGAAGTCGAGGAATCTATTACGAGACTCGGTTAAAATAGATTCCTCGACTACGTTCGTGCCTTCCTGCCCAGAGGGCACCCGCGCTCGGAATGACAACACTCTACTTCGAAATCCTTCACTCCATTGTGGCGATATTACCTCTTTGCGTCTCCGCAGTGAACCATTATTTAACTCGATCCTGGCCAGCCATGGAAAAGCCTTCCGGCTCTTCCGAAACGCCATCCGAAGGCCGCGCTTCCTGCAAATCGGGCTGCGGCGCGACCTTGGTCAGCGAAACTAACGAACCGTTACCGGATGTAATTTGGTTAAGGTGCAAATCGCGCAGGCGACGCGGAATGAAAACCGTGCCTTCTTTGACGGCGCGGCCTACTTTAACCAGCGCTTTCGCACGGCCCCAATCGCCTTTAATTTCAACCGTGTCGTTTGGCTCGACGCCGATTTTGCGGGCATCGCTGCGGTTAATGGTCACGAACTCTTTGGGCACAACGCGGCCCAGGCGCTCGCAGTATTGAAAGCTCTCGCCGCCGTCATAAAGCAAGGTGCCGCTGACAACTTTGAACGAACCCAAGGGCGCGGTTGAACTGTGCGCTTCATTTAAGGAGTTGGCTGCTGCGGGCGCAAATTTCCACTCGCCCCCGCCTTGCGGGATGGCTTTGAAAGCACGGGTAGCATCGCCGGGTGATCTCCAACTCCAATCATTGCCTAAAATCTGCGCCAGGCGCGCGAAGATCATCCAGTCCGTGGCGCAGGCCGATAAAGTTTCGCCTTCTTCATTGCGCCGTTCGCGTGGGCGAAATACCCGTTTCAAAACCTGCACTTTGCCATGAAAGTTGGTCGTCGTGCCTTCTTGCTCCAAGAAACTCGCCGCCGGTAAAACCACATCAGCATAGGCGGTCAACTCATTTTCAAAAAGTGCTTGCACCACAACAAAAGGCGTGTTTTCAAGAGCGCGCCGCGCCGTTTCCTGTTTGGCGGCGCCGTTCAGTGGGTTATTGGCCGCGATATACAACACTTTCAGGCCGCCGAGCGCGCCGGTTTCCAGAATCTGCGCGCCGCTTAGGCCTTTGGTGCCGGGCACCAGACCCGCGCGACGCACGCCCTGTTTATTAGGGGCGCCGTTAAGAACCGCGCAGTAATCGGCACGGCCTTTCATGGCCGCTAAATTCATAGCCGCTTTGTGCGCTTCGGGCGAAAGCTGCGCACCAATCAACACAAACAGCTTCTGCGCTCCGGTGATACTTTCGGCCAGAGTGCGTAGTGTCACTTCATCAATGCCGGTGGCGCTTTCCACTTTGGAAGAGCCAAAGGGCGCCAAACTTTCCAGCCACGCTTTGCCTTCGGCGCGGCTTTCCATGTCGGCGCGCAGGTTGGCATTGAGGTCGCTTTCGGCCTGCCAACCCTGATGAATTTCGCGTGCCAGACCATTCAGCAAAGCCGCTTCGCCGCCGGAATGAATTAGCAAATTGGTTTTTGCCAGATCGCTCAATGAAGTTTTAAACTGATGGATGTTGATTATTTGCGCCTTGCGCTGGAAAGCGGCTTTTTTAAGGCGCAAATCGAGAATCGGCAACTCTTCGTTGGGGTTGGCGCCGACAACGAGAATCACATCGGCGCTTTCCAGCTCTTCGTAAAAAGTTGAAGGTAGCGGCGCGGCGTTAGCTAAAGTCGGCTGCCATTCGTGATCTACATTCGGCGTATCCACCGTCTCGCGGAACAAGCGCGCCATTGCCAGGGCGCCTTCATTGGTCAACTTGGCGCCGCCGACAGCGCCGAGGGCGCCATTGGCTTCGCGAATTTTATCGGCCACCAATTGCAAGGCTTCATCCCATGAAGCCGGCTGCAATTTCCCTTCGCGGCGCACAAGCGGCTGTGCTAAACGGTCAGGATGATCGACCCAATCAAGGCCAAAGCGGTCACGATCAGAAATCCAACATTCGTTAATTGCTTCGTTATCGCGGGGGATGACGCGCACAAAGGTTTCGTTGCGCTGGCTGACAAAAATATTGGTGCCGCTGCCATCAATCATCGAAACCGTGGGCGTATTTTTCAATTCCCAGACGCGGGCGCGAAAGCGAAAAGCGCGAGAGGTGAGGGCGCCAACCGGGCAAATATCAACTGTGTTGCCGGAAAACTTGGAATCGAAGGGAGGGTCGCTGAGCGAACCGATGTAAGTTTTGCTGCCACGCGAATATAACCCCAAAACATGGTCGTGCGCGATTTCATCGCTAAAGCGAGTGCAGCGTGCGCATTGAATGCAGCGTTCCTGGTCAAGAGCAATGAGTTCGCTGAGAGGATAATGCTTGGCCAGGTCTTTTTTCTGGTGATACAAATCCTGCACGCGGCTGGCGCCTTGGCCGTAGCTCATGGCTTGGTCTTGCAGCATACACTCGCCGCCCTTGTCGCAAATCGGGCAGTCAAGCGGATGGTTGGCTAAGAAGAATTCCAGCACGCCGTTTTGCATCTTTTTGACGGCTTCGGTTTCGGTCAAAACCACCATGCCATCTGCCGCCTGCGTAGTGCAGAGCGTTTGTGGCTTGGGCATCATGGCGATTTGCGGTGTGCCGTCTTCGTTAAGCGCCGGCGTGCGATCCGGGTTCATCTTCGGCATACCGACTTCACCCAGACACATGCGGCACATGCCGACAGCCGAGAGCTTCGGGTGATAACAAAAACGCGGCACGTCTATGCCGATTTGCGTAGCCGCCTCAATGGCTAAAGTGCCTTTGGGGACGGTAACTTTTTGGCCGTCAATGGACAGCGTGACCAGTTCTGGCATGAAATTGTGCTTTCTTTCGACACAAGGAAGTTTTCAAGTTCTTCGTGTCGAAAACTTTACGACTCGAAAAACTTGGCGTTGATTTCGGTAAAGTGTTTCCACTCGGCGGGCAAAGCCGATTCTTCAAAGATAGCTTCGACCGGGCACTCTGGTTCGCAGGCGCCGCAGTCAATGCACTCTTGCGGGTTGATATAAAGCTGCTGGTCGTCGTCATTTCCATGGATGCAATCCACAGGGCAAACTTCGACGCAGGCCTTATCTTTGACGTTAATACAGGGTTCGGCAATCACGTAAGTCATGATAATTTCCTTTCACTTATCTCCCTTCCCCTTGCTAAGAGGAAGCGGGTGCCCTTTGGGCAGGAGGGATGGGGTTAATGTCCAAAAATCTTTTCAGTTGGAATGAACAATGGCGGTTCATCCGGGTTGGTGATGCGCGCCTCGAAATCATCGCGAAAGCGTTTGATTCCGCTTAAAACCGGCGTGGCAGCGGCATCGCCAAGCGGGCAGAACGAACGACCGGCAATCTGGCTGGCCATGTCTATCAGCAAATCGGTGTCGCCGTCTTTGCCTTTGCTTTTGTCCAGTCGTTCCAAGACGCGCACCAGCCAATCGTTGCCTTCGCGGCAGGGCGTGCATTTGCCGCACGACTCATGCTTGTAAAACTGCAAGAGCCGTCGCGTCACTTGCACAATATCCGTATCTTCGTCGAAAACAATTAGCGCCGCCGTGCCTAAAAGGCTGCCGGCTGCACTAATGCTTTCAAAGTCCATCGGCGTATCTAAAAAATCCGGCGTCAGCATCGGCGTTGAACTGCCGCCGGGGAAAAAGCCTTTGACGGCTTTGCCGCCACGCACGCCGCCGGCAGTTTCGATGATCTCTCGAATGGGCGTTCCCAGCGGCATTTCATAGTTGCCCGGCTTGTTCACATGGCCGGACACGCTCATGATCTTCATGCCCGGCGATTTATCCGTGCCAAACTTGCGAAACTCCGCCGCGCCCTCGCCAATAATAAACGGCACATTGGACAGCGTTTCGACGTTGTTGACCGAAGTCGGCTTGGCATAAAGCCCGGCCACAGCGGGGAAGGGCGGCTTCAAGCGCGGTTGGCCCCGGTCGCCTTCCAGTGAACTCAAAAGCGCCGTTTCTTCGCCGCAAATATAGGCGCCGGCGCCGGTATGAAGCGTAATTTCGCAATTGAAACCGCTGCCTAAAATATTCTTGCCCAAGTAGCCGCGCGCTTTGGCTTCGGCGAGGGCGCGGCGCATCACTTCAAAGCCCTTGTAAAACTCACCCCGAATGTAGATGTAGCCGTGTTCGCAGCCAATGGCATAGCACGAAATGAGGAAGCCTTCGATAAGAATATGCGGATGTTGCACCAAAATATCGCGGTTGGAAAAGGTGCCTGGCTCGCTTTCGTCGGCGTTGCAGACCAGGTATTTCGGGTTCAGCGGCTTGGGCATGAAAGACCACTTCATACCGGTGGGAAAACCGGCGCCACCGCGTCCGCGCAGGCCCGATGTTTTCACTTCGTTCAAAACATCATCGGGCGTCATGCTTTCCAGCGCCTTGCGCAGCGCCGTGTAGCCGCCGTGCTGTTCATACACCTCAACGCGGTGAATATCGGGCACGTTCAGCAGCTTATGAATAATTTTTGGTTGATCTTCGTAGGCCATGAATAAGGAGCCTTTTATGCTGGTGCCGCAGCAGGTTCAGCAGGTTTCTCTTTCTTTTCAACAGGGGCAGCAGGCGTGAGGTGCGAGACATCAATGCCCAACTCTTCATCAGAAAGCGTTATCGGATGCGCGTTTAGCCAACTCTTTTCAAACTCGGCATAAGCCGGTTTTTCACCACGTTTTAATGTTTCCAGAATTTCATCAATGCGCTCGGCAG
>DASWNL010000158.1:0-2314 GCA_036399215.1 Abditibacteriaceae bacterium | reverse complement strand
GGGCGGCGACTTTGAAATCGGCCCCTTCAACGCACTGGAAACCGACATGGAAGGTCTTGGTTTAGAGCAAGACATCAGCGGCGAATACGACCCGGCGCTCTTAGCCAACAGTAATTTTACTGATACCGGTTTTACGCCCGCGCAAGGCACGGCGCCCAATCCGCCGGAGCATAATCCTGAATCGAAAGCGGGCTTGGCCGGCGCGTTGGTTTTGCCGCCCATGCCGCCTCTGGGCACGGAAAAGGGCCGCAATCCGCAACTGCGTGCCCCTAAACCCAACACCCGCGCGGCATTAGCGCCTCCCACGCCCAGACCCGTGCCGCCACAGGCCACGGGGCGCGTGGCGCAGCGTCCGGCGCCGCGTAAAACCGAGCCGCGTCGCATTGCTAAAATGCCGCCACCTGTGCGACAAATGCCATCTGGTGAAAGCGCGCCACCGGGACTCTCTGTTGGTTCGTATAGCCAACAGGGCACGATTCCCATGATGGCGCCGCGCACTCGCTTGCCTTTGGGCACACCAGTTCCCGATATTAGTGTTGCACGCACTCAAAGCCGGGATGGGCGCCCTGTTGTTAATAGTTCTTCGGCAGCGAGCGGGCAGCGACAGATGCGTCCCGGCGCCAATCAGAAAATGGCAGGGAATGGGCGCGATAAAGTGCGCATGCAAAGTGGAAAAGCCTCGCCCGGCAGGCCAATGGCGGGCAAAAGTAGCGGCAAGAACGCGCCGCTGCGTAAAGCCAAGGGTAGCGGCAAGGCACAGGGAAAAGGCGCGCAGAGCCTTTTGATTCAAGGCGCTCCGGGTCAATCCGGTCAACCCACAAGCGGACAGTTGCGTGGCCCAAAGCAGGGACAAGGAGCAAAAACGGCTTCCGGCGCACCGCAGAGGGCGATGGATAAAGCGACTTCCGACCGCATGGCTCAACTGGAAAAATCAACCGCTAAAGCTACGCAAAATTCGCAGCTTCTCACCATGCTGGCGCGCAAGGTTTTGGCGCAGCAGTTGGTTAATCAGAAAGTGCCCGGCAACGCGGCTAAAACGCGCCGTTACAAGAATAGCCAGGGCGTCAAAGATGGCTCCAAATCGCCGCTTCCGCCCACTCCTTTGCCCGATAGCGATGCCGAAATCGGCGACGGTTCGGGCCTTAAAGGCGAATACTATCTGGGGCGCAATTTCGACCAGTATGTATTCACACGCGCCGATCCAAACATCGAATTTTTCTGGGGCGCCGATGCATCACCCAGCCCGCGTTTACCGGTTGGCGCCGACTGGACGGTGCGCTGGACAGGCAAAATCGAGCCACGTTACAGCGAAAATTACACCTTCTATGCCGCCGCCGATGACGGCGTGCGCTTGTGGATTGATCACAAGCTAATCATTGATAACTGGACTCTGCATCCCATGCTGGAGTATTCGGGACAGATTAAATTGCAGGCAGGCAAGCAGTATTCCATTCGCGTAGAGTTCTTCGAGGGTGCTGGCCCACCCGCTGCGGTCTGGCTTTACTGGGAAAGCGCCAGCCAGAAGAAAGAGTTCGTGCCGCAAGAGCAACTGTTTTATCCTCTGGCGGGCGATGATGCCGAACTGGACAAAGATGAACTGCCGGGTAATTCGTAATGCGTTTTAAATTTCTTATTCTCGTTTTAAGCGCCGCGCCGCTCTGGGCCGCGCCTAACAGCGCATCAAAAGTAGCGCCCAAAACGCCGGTTGAACCCGCGCCGCAGGTTCCCAAAGTGCCGGATGCCGGGGCGCCGGGGCAAAAGGCAACGGGCGAAACTAATGAAGTGGCGCGCCCCAAGCTCGATGATGATTTGGTGGCGGCTATCGTTGAAGGCGATACCAAAAAAGCTGGTGACCTCCTGGCAAAAGGCGCTAACATCAACGCCGTAGATCGCTATGGCTCTACACCGCTTATGCAGGCTGTGGCGGTTGGCAGCGATGCCATGATTCGCTTGTTGCTTGATAAAGGCGCCGATGCCAATGCCAAAGATAAAGACGGCTTCACGCCGCTTTTAATCGCCTGTTATTCGGGCCGCACGCCGGTTGCCAGCTTGCTCATGGAGCGCGGCGCCGACCTCAAGGCTACGGATGCTAAAGGCCACACCACGCTGATGGGTGCTGCCTATTCGGGCAAGAGCGACATCGTGAAGATGCTGGTGGACAGAGGCGCCGATTTTCGAGCGCGAGATGCCGATGGATTCACGGCGCTAATGGTGGCCGCCGGTTCGGGCAATGTCGTCAACGTGCAGCTTTTGATGAGTAAGGGCGCGGCGATTAACACGGCAACAGCCAGTGGTTTTACGCCTCTTATGCAAG
>DASWNL010000157.1:0-11956 GCA_036399215.1 Abditibacteriaceae bacterium | reverse complement strand
TTATCAAGGCTACCAACCGTAAAATCGGTGCTGCCCAATAGGCGCGCGAACACTTAGCCTGAAATTATGCGCTCTTTTAAAATCATTTTCTTTGTTTGTCTCTTCTCTTTTTGCAGTTTTACCTTAGCCCCATTCGCCTTGGCCCAAAACGAGGTGCAGAAGGCGCCGCGTGTAGCGATCTTTTTTGAGCCGGGCTTTTCGTTTTACAACGCCACGCTCTTTACTTCGCCGCGCGCTATCGCCGGAAATTTAAAGGCGATTGGTCTTGAAGCGGATTTGCTGGATGTAGAAGCATTAAGTAGTGTTCGTTTCAATGTAGCTCGCTACGATGTGCTTGTGCTGACTTACGGAAATACATTTCCGCAGGCGGCGTTCACGAATTTGCAAGTCTTTCATCACAATCGCGGCGCCTCCGCCGGATTGGGTGACCACGCTGAACAAAAGCGACCGTCAGGAAGCCTGGATCAGTTTTTACGATTGGACGCAAAACTACATGGAGCGCATGGATATGAAGGCTTTGCGTTTAATGAATGTGGCTGATGAAGACATCGCTTATGTCGGAAAAATTACGCCGCGCGTGAAATTTCTCATGACCGATTATGGCTGGCGCGATGAGCATACTTACGCTGAACTCACTTACACTTTGCCGACAGGTCAGCCAGTCTTTTGGGCGATTTCTTATGATGGCTCGCCCGCAAAGATGGCGAACGATATTCGCACGCGCATCGGCACCACGCGTCCGGCCTTTGCGAATGTTTTCATCTGGAACTGGGCATTGAAAATGAAAGACCTAAAGCAGATGCTCGATTTGCTTGGCCCTGATTACGTTGCGGTTACTCCCTCACAATTAAAAGCGCTCTACGAGCAATCAAAATGATGAAAACCTCAAAAAAGATAAAAAACGCCTTTAAAGTTTTCAAGTTATGGAAGCACTGGAAAATGGGAATCGCGGCAAGCGTGATTTTAGGTTTGCCTGGTTGTTTGCAATCAGGCAATGATTCGCCGGCTTCGCAAAGCAATCAAGGACTGACTTCGCTTGATTTAATGAAAACCATCGAAAAGGCGCCCAAAAAAATCAAAGTAAGCAGTGTCGCTTTTGCCGAAGGCGGCAAATTGGCGCTGCAACAAGCGCATGGCGATTGTGGTGGGCAAAACATTTCGCCCCCACTGTCCTGGAGCGGCGTTCCAGCCAAAGCGCGCAGTGTAGCAATTGTGGTTAGCGACCCGGATGCGCCGGGCGGCGCGTGGACGCATTGGATTATCTATAACCTGCCTGCAAGCCGCAAAGATATTGGTATGGGTATCGCACCCGGCGAAGTTGTTCCGAGTGGCGCACGGCAAGCCAAAAACGATTGGGGCGTGGCCGGTTATGGCGGCCCCTGCCCGCCTTCAGGAAAACATCGCTATCGCTTTTATGTTTTGGCACTTGAAATGCACCTGTCATTGACTGAAAACGCCGGGCAAGCCGAATTCGCCGAGGCCATCACCAACCGCATCGTAGCACACGGCGTATTGGCAGGAAGTTATAGTAGGAATTGATCAACGTTGGGAAGCGATGAGTCATTGTAAACACTTGTTAAATAAGATTCTAAAACACATAGTCGTTGGGTCGATGCTGTTTAAGAATCACCATTCAAGGGTATACAATAAACAACCAATCCTGAAAGAGGAACACCCGAAAGAGGAACAAATGAAATTTCCAGTTTTACCATCTGCGTTAAGGCGAGGCTTCACATTGATCGAGTTACTCGTCGTCATAGCGATAATAGCGCTTCTCGCCGCTATTCTCTTCCCCGTTTTCGCCCGTGCCCGTGAAAACGCCCGCAAGTCGTCCTGCCAGAACAATCTCAAGCAGATTGGTGTGGGCATTTCGCAATATGTGCAGGATTACGATGAAATGATGCCGAATGCCCGACCTGACACCGACATTAACGGCGTCTTCGTCGGCGATGCGCCCTGGCACGCCGTGATCTTTCCTTACACTAAAAGCCAGCAAATTTTTAGATGTCCTTCTAACTCCAACAACACGACATTGCAACGCACTGGTAATTTGATTATTCCGGTTTCTTACGTTGCGTGTTGCGTAAACAGCGGCGACTATGGTGGTAGTGGCGTCGGCCCCATTCGCGCCAATACGACCGACGTAACCAATATTTCCGATATTACCAAGGTGGCTTCAACCATTTTAGTTGGCGAAACCGGAAACGTTACCCGTCGAGACCCAGAATACTGGACCAACGATAATGACATGTTGGTTCGTAATCACCTTGCATCGTCCAACTACTTATTTGTGGACGGTCACGTAAAATCCATGAAGCCGTTGCAAACAGCCACATTCGATGCTTCCGGCTATCCCATTACCAGCATGTGGAACACCACCAATGGCGGTAAAGACAATGCCAACCTGCGTGGTTGGCTGGCAAATGCGGAAACCAAGATCAATTAAGTGCTTCTGGCTGTAGTTATCTGGCAGCCTGATCAAATGCCAAGGGAGGATGGAGCGAATTCGCTCCATCCTCCCTTGGCATTTGGCTATAAAATAATGCCAAGGTGATATGAAAATAGCGAAAGCACAGTCTGATGACCCGGCAATGCGCTGCAAAAGGGGACTACTAATCTTGCTGACAACCCTTTGTGTAGGATTCTGGGGATTCAATTTTTGGCAACACACACGTCAGGCGCCCATTCGCAGGCACATTCAAGTTGGGCAAGATCACCTTAAAGCTGGTTTAGGCGCTGCTGCTGAGGCAGAATGGCAATTAGCACTACACCTTGATGCACAGAATGTGGAAGCCTGGGAACTGCTGGGTGACTACTCTGCAACAACAGAAAATTGGCACCAGGCTCAACGCGCTTTTTTGCAATTGTCTCAATTAGCTCCACAAACACCGCGGGTATGGAGTCGTTTGGCTGTAGCATCAGCGCATCTTAATGATGAGTCCGCTACACGTCAGGCTGTTGAAAAAGCTTTACAGCAAGATGCCAATGATATAGATGCACTTGGCTTACAGGCAACGCTTCTTGCTCGTGATGAAAAATGGGAACAACAGTTGGAAGTCCTGCGGCGTTTAGGGCAGTTGCAACCAGACAACCTAAAAATCGCGGCTCAACTCGCCGATGCTTTAACAGCGGCTCAAAAGTTTGAAGAAGCGCGTCCCCTGCTGGCAAAAATCATCACCGGCACCCCAGACTTTGCTCCGGCTTATGCGATGCGTGCTGAGGGTCATTTAACGGCGAATGCTACGGCGCAGCAGTTAAACCAGGCCGAGTCCGACTTGCGCAAATCGCTTTCATTAGGTGCAGAACAAGAAAAGGCGCGGCATTTACTGGCACAACTTTATGTTCGTCGCCAGCAATGGCCGCAAGCCATTATTCAGTATCAAGAACTCCTAAATCGTCACCAGGATAAAACCATTTATTCAAGCGAATTGGCAAGCGTTTACCAAAAAGCGGGCAAACGGCGGCAAGCGTTGGCCATGCGGCAGCGCGTAGCCCTTATTGCTCAAAGACGGGATCTCTATGATGTTTTAAAAAGTCGCTTGGCAAATGACCCCAACAACTTTGAAAACAACCTGCAAATGGGCTTATTATTGTTGCGAAGTCCCCAGCCATTGCACACCGACGAATATATTGGCAAGGCGATAAGTCTGCGCCCGCATGATCCTCGTGCCAAAGCCGCCGTCCGCGAATTAGAAACCTTGTATCTCAAGCATTTAGAAGATGGGCTTAAAGCCTTACGCCAGGGAAACATTAAGAAAGCCGACCACGAAATCAGTCGCATTATGCTTCTTAGACCTCGTGACAAGCGCACTATTGAGGCTGTGCAACAAGTCACCCAAGCTGCGACCAAGGCCACAAATCAGATGAACTTTCTCAGACAACCCGTTCTTGCACCGTCTTGATATGACTTAACCTCATGAAATACGTGCTTGCAGGGCTTATACCCACCGTCTTGTGCGCAGCTTTAGGCGGCTGCTTTAAAGGTAATGGCAAGGATAATCGTGACGGCGCTAATATGCAGGAAACGTCATCGGTAGTTCACTCAGGAACTCCTTCCTCAGCGCAAAGTTTGTTTCGCGAGAGCGCTGCCGGGGCAGGTTTGATCTTTAAGCATGATGCCGGTTCGACTGGTGATTTTTACTTTGTGGAAAACACCGCGCCTGGTTGTGCTTTATTTGATTTCGATAATGATGGATTTCTCGATGTTTTCTTGGTGCAAAGCGGGGCAGTAGTGCCGATTGAAGATTATGCGCGTCCGCATTGCGCGCTGTTTCACAACAATGGAAATGGCACATTCACCAATGTAACCGCTAATTCGGGAATAGATAAAGATTTAGGTTATGCGCAGGGCGTGGCTGCTGCCGATTACGATAATGACGGGCGCACCGACCTCTTTGTGACGGCTTACGGCGGCAACCATTTGTTGCGCAACCAGGGCAACGGAAAATTTAGCGATGTGACAGCTTCGCAAGGTTTAAACAAAGAGCGCGGCTATGCTACCAGTGCGGCCTGGGGCGACTATGATAACGATGGACGTCTTGACCTTTATGTTTGCTTTTACGTGCAATGGACACCGCAAACCAACAAGCCTTGTCGCAATAACCAAACGAATGAATTGGACTATTGCTCGCCTCTGCTCTACGAGCCGGTTACTTCTCAGCTTTATCGGAATACGGGCAAGGGATTCATCAATGTCTCTGCTTCATCTGGCATAGCAAAAAAAACGGGGCGCAGCTTAGCTGTTGCATTTGTGGATTACAACGCCGATGGAAAGCAAGATATTTTCGTCGCCAACGATTTATCGCCCAATCTGCTCTGGCACAATAACGGAAACGGCACCTTCCGCGAGGCGGCTGTTGAGGCTGGGGTGGCTTTAGGCGATCAAGGCCGCGCTATGGCCGGCATGGGCGTCGCCATAGCCGATTTTGATCGCTCAGGCCGAGATAGCCTGTATGTGACGAATTTTTCGGAGCGCCCTAATATGTTGTTTCGCAACGTAGGTGAAGGCGTGTTTGAAGATGCGACGGAGAAAATAGTGCCACCCGATTCGCACGACAAGATTCTTTCGTTTGGCTGCGAATTTGTGGATTACAATGCCGATGGCTGGCCGGATATTATTACAAATAACGGTCACGTTCAAATGCTGCCGGCCCAGCGCTCTGTTGGTATGGATTACAAGCAACCCAAACAATTGCTGCGCAACAATGGGCGGGGTCAACTACATTTAATCGAGGATGCTGCTTTATTAGGTGACCTGGCTAAACCTACCCTGGGACGTGGTTTGGCCATCGGTGATTATGATAATGACGGCCATGTTGATATATTGGCGAGCAATCAGAATGAAAGCCCTCAGCTTTTCCGCAATGAGGCACGTCACGGAAATCACTGGGTTTCTCTACACCTCATCGGCACAAAAAGCAACCGAGACGCGGTGGGTGCAAGGATTACGTTGCGAGCCGGAAAAATACGACAAAGTGTTAGCGTGCGTGGCGGCAGCAGTTATTTGTCGAGTAGTGACCGGCGTGTTTATTTTGGCTTAGGTTCGGTCAAGAAGATTGATGAAGTTGCCATCACCTGGCCCAGCGGCACGCGAGAAACTTTGAAAAACCTGGAAGTTGACACCTTTTATGCCTTGACTGAAGGCAAAGGCGTGAGTGCGCGACGTCCATTCATTAAGGAAGCTGGCGATTTGCAAAATACAGCGACAAGTGCGGAGCGCTAACCTCGCCAAGGCATCCTGCTATACTACGCGGCGAAAATTTGAAATCTCAAGGAGACGTTTCTCATGGCGGTTAAAGTAGGAATTAACGGTTTCGGGCGCATCGGACGCATCACATTTCGCGCCATTACCGAAAAATATGGTGATACCATTGACGTGGTAGCCATCAACGATTTGTCAGACCCGCACACCAACGCTCATTTGCTCAAGCACGATACCAACTATGGCCATTTTCCCGGCACGGTTGAGGTCAAAGAAGACGGTTTTGTGGTTAACGGCGAGTTTGTCAAAGTCTTCAAAGAGCGCGACCCGGCCAATCTGAAATGGGCCGATGTCGGTGCCGACATCATCGTCGAATCCACCGGTTTCTTCACCGATGCCACCAAAGCCCGCGCCCACATTGATTCGGGCGGTGCCAAAAAAGTCATTATTTCGGCTCCGGCCAAAAACGAAGACATCACTATTGCAATGGGCGTCAACAACGAAAAGTATGATGCCGCTTCACATAACGTTGTCTCTAACGCTTCTTGCACCACCAACTGCTTAGCGCCGATTGCCAAAGTGATTCTTGATGAATTCGGCATCGAAAGCGGCTTGATGAATACGATTCACTCGTATACCAATGACCAGCGCATGAACGACCAGGTGCATGAAGACCTGCGCCGCGCGCGTGCCGGTGCGGTTTCGATGATCCCAACTTCGACGGGTGCTGCCAAAGCCATCGCGCTTGTCATTCCCGAACTGAAAGGCAAAATGCACGGCATGTCGGTGCGTGTTCCCACCCCGACGGTTTCCTTAGTTGACCTTGTAGTGAATACAACCAATAGCGTCACCGCTGAAGCTGTCAACAATGCCTTCCGTGCTGCGGCGAACGGCCCGCTCAAAGGCATTCTTGATATTACCGATGAAGAGTTGGTTAGCGTGGACTTCAAGGGCAATCCTCACTCGTCCATAGTAGACGCCGCCAACACGATGGTAATGGGCGACAAGATGCTCAAAGTGTTGAGCTGGTATGACAACGAGTGGGGCTACTCCTGCCGCGTGGCCGACCTTATCAATTACATGGTTTCTAAAGGCCTGTAAAATTTCACCGCAGAGACGCAGAGACGCGGAGGTGTGAGAAAGAAAAAGAGACTGCTCTTTCCTTAACTCATTCTCCGCGTCTTTGCGTCTCTGCGGTAAATTAAAGGATGAATTATGAACAAGAAAACCATCTCCGATGTGGATTTGCTGGGCAAAACTGTTTTAATGCGCGTGGATTACAACGTGCCGATGGATGAGCATGGGCATATCACTGACGATTCACGCATCCGCGAAACACTGCCGACGCTGAATTATTTGATGTCGCAGGGCGCGAAAATCATTTTGATGGCGCACTTTGGCCGCCCTAAAGGCCAGGTAGTCGAAAACCTGCGGCTTAAGCCTATCGCTGCTTATTTAGGAAATTTGCTTGGTGACCGGGGCAGCCGTCCGGTGAAAACCGCTGCTTCCAGCGTTGGCGCTGAAGTCAGTCAAGCCGTCGCGGGCTTGCAGGAAACCGAAATTCTTCTGTTGGAAAATATTCGCTTTCATGCGGAAGAAGAAAAAAACGACGCGGCTTTTGCGCGCCAATTAGCCGACCTGGCTGATGTTTATGTCAATGATGCCTTTGGCGCGGCGCATCGCGCGCACGCTTCAACCGAAGGCGTGGCGCGAGCCATGCGTGAAGCCGGCAAACCGGCGGTAGCCGGCCTTTTGATGGCGCGCGAATTGGAGCATCTTAGCCCGCTGTTGCAAAATCCACAGCGTCCTTTTGTAGCGATTTTGGGCGGTGTCAAAGTTAGCGATAAGATCGGCGTAATCCGCAATTTGCTGGACAAAGTGGACACGCTTCTGGTAGGCGGCGCCATGAGTTACGCTTTTGAAAAAGCGCAAAATCGCGAAGTGGGAACCTCGTATTTTAAAAGCGAAGATGCACCGATTGCAGCCGAACTGTTGCAACTGGCGCGTGATAAGGGCAAGGATTTTCGCTTGCCACTGGATTTCCTGGTAGCTGACCGCGATGCCGAAGATGCGCAAACCAAAATTGTGCCCGCCGGAGGCATTCCCGCTGATATGATGGGCATGGATATCGGCCCGGAAACCATCGCCAATTACAGCAAAATCATCGAAGGCGCCAAAACGGTATTGTGGAATGGCCCAATGGGCCGCTTTGAAGTGACGCCCTTTGCAAACGGCACGCGCGCCGTTGCCCAGGCGGTTGGCCGCGCCACGCAAAACGGCGCCACAACAATTATTGGTGGCGGTGATAGCGCGGCGGCAGTAAAGCAGATGGATTTGGATGACCAAATGACGCACGTTTCGACGGGCGGCGGCGCGAGTTTGGAGTTTCTGGAAGGCATCGAACTGCCCGGCGTTGCCGCGTTAGACGATAAATAAATTACAAAACCTATCTCTTGCCTTTAGAAGGGAAGAGATAGGTTTCTTACACGTCTTTGGGAGGGTTTATGTATTTCTATCGTTTTGCCCTTCTTGCTCTGCTATTTTGTGCTGTCACCAATTTCACTACGGCTCATGCGTCCACAACCGCAGTAGCCATTAAAAACGCCAAAAACTTGTGTGCGGACGCTCAGTTCGCCAAAGCGCAAAAACTGCTTGAAGCGCGGTTGGCGAAAACTAAAGCCAAAACCGAACGCGAAAAGCTGCAAAACGCGCTGGCTAACACGCACACGGGGTGGGCGCAGCAGTTAGAGAAGAATTACGATTTTCAAGGCGCCATCCCTCACTACCTCAAAGCCTATGAAACCGATAAAGTGCTGCGACGCCGCGAAGCCGCGCTCGATTTAAACAATATAGGTTTCGCGTGTCACAGCCTGGGCCGCTACCAGGATGCTTTACGCTATTATCAGCAAGCCTTGCCTGTTCGGCGCGAAGTCAAAGACCGCAAGGGTGAAGCCGTCACGCTTAATAATATGGGCCGGACTTACCTGTATTTAAGCCGTTATGAAGATGCTCTGCGCATCTTTGAGCAAGCCCTGTCAATTGACCGCCAAATCAAAGACCGCAACGGCGAAGGCACCAGACTGACCAACATAGGTTTCGCGTATCACAGCCTGGGGCGCTACCAGGAGGCCCTGCGCTACTATCAACGAGCCTTGCCCATCAATCGCGAAGTGAAAGACCGCAATAGCGAAGGTGCCACACTCAACAATATTGGCGGCTTATATGAGCAATTGAGCCGCTATGAAGATGCTTTACGCTATCATCAACAAGCCTTGCCTATCCGCCGCCAAATCAAAGACCGGCCAGGCGAGGCGGCCACGTTAAATAACACTGGTGTGGTTTATATGCAGTTGAGCCGCTATGAAGATGCTTTGCGCTACTTCAAGCAAGCCCTGCCCATCGTTCGCCAGGTGAAAGACCGCCACGGCGAAGCTATGACGCTGAGTAACATTGGCGTCGCGAATGAGGAATTGAGCCGCTACCAGGACGCTTTGCGCTATTATCAGCAATCTTTATCTATCGTCCGCCAAATCAAAAACCTTGCGGGCGAAGCCAATACGCTGAATAACATTGGCTCGGTTTATAAGAAGTTGAGCCGTTATGAAGATGCTTTGCGCTACCATCAGCAAGCCTTGCCCATTGACCGCCGAATTAAAGACCGTCAGGGCGAAGCGGTTACGCTGAATAATATAGGCTTCGCTTACTATAATCTGAGCCGCCATGAAGATGCTTTGCGTTATTATCAGCAAGCCTTGCCGATAAGTCGAAGCATTCAAGCCCGCAATGTTGAAGCTATCACGCTCAACAACATCATGCGGGCACATCAGGCTCAAAAGCGCCATGCGCTTGCCATCGTTTTTGGTAAGCAGTCGGTCAACCTCAAACAGGCCATCCGCCGCGATATGCGCGGTCTGGATAAAACTTCGCGCGATGCTTATTTGAAGGGTAATGAAAACACCTATCAAAATTTAGCGCGCCTGTTGATAGGCGAAGGGCGCTTTGCCGAAGCCGAAGAAGTGCTGGCGATGGTGCAGCAGGAAGAGTTTTTGGAATTCGTGCGCCGCGATTCGCGTGGTGCCGCATTAGCGGAAATCAATGCCGATGCCGTAGGCCAGGAAAAAAGCGTAATGGCCGAGCAAGACGAGAAAATCGAAAGTGTGGCGCGGCTTTCAAGCGAGGAATGGCAGTTATCGGGTGAGGAAAATCTCAGCGAAGCGCAAAAAGCGCGCTTGGAACAGGTGCGGCAAGCCTTAGGCACAGCGCAAAAGCAGTTGGATACCTTTTTCGCCGCAATGCCGGAGCGATTTAAACGCAACATTGAAGATGTCCAAAAGGATAAGAACCAGCTTTCGGCCCTTGTGCCGCTTTTGCGCTCTATGGGTGAGAAAAGCAGCAGCAAAGTCGCCTTGATTTCGGCGTTTGTGGATGACGGAGGTTTGGAACTATTGCTGACGCTGCCCACAGGACAGACCGTCAACTTGTCGTTTGCCGCCGATGAAAAACAACTGGAGGGTGAAACCTTCCCTGTTTGGCTTAACACTCAGATTTATAGATTTAAAGTGCTAATGCTCAAACGCCGCCCGTCGGTCAATGAGGCTGCGGCGCGGTTATGGGACATTGTGGGTTGCCAGGGCCAATTAGCAACTCAACTTGAAGGCGCCGGCATAACCACTATCATGTGGCGCCTGACCGGGCCGCTGCGCGCTCTGCCTCTGGCTGCTTTGCGCGATAAAGATGGTTTCTTAGTTGAAAAGTATCGTAATGTCGTGCTGACTGCCGGCTCAAGCGAACTCAGTCTGGCCCACCAACCTGTAACCAATTGGAAAGCATTGGCTTTAGGCGTCACCAGGCCGTGGAAAATTGAAAACGACGAGTTCAGTGCCTTGTCCGGTGTTGAAGGTGAATTAAACGCCGTGATGAACGCGCCCGGCGATGGCTACAAAGGCGGCGTTTTGCCGGGCCGCGTGTTGCGCGATGAAAAGTTCAGCGCCGAGGGCTTTTTCAAAGCGATGCGCGGCGCTACGCCGGAATCGAATGCGCCCTGGCAGGTGGTGCATATCGCTTCGCACTTCAAGCTGGCGGGTGACAGTCTCAAATCGTTTCTTTTGACCGGCGATGGCAAAGCGCTAACCATTGCCGCCTTGCAAGAACGGGGAGCGAAAAACCCGTTGTTTCCTGGCGTTGAACTGATGACGCTGTCGGCGTGCGATACGGCTTCGGGCGACGGCAAAGGCGCCGATTCGCTGGGTGCTTTAGCCGAACTTAATGGAGCCAAAAGCGTGCTGGCGACCTTATGGCCCGTCGCTGACGAGGAAACCGCCCAACTAATGGCCGATTTTTATCGAACACTGGCGCAGAACCCCGCCGGGGGCAAAGCGGCGGCCTTACAAAGTGCGCAGATCAAGTTGCTAAAAGCGGGCGGGGAATCGGCGCATCCCTATTTTTGGGCGCCGTTCGTTTTGATGGGCAACTGGCGCTAAGTTTATGAAGTAAGCTTATGGAGAAAGATAGGAACGGACGCCCGCGATTTGTATCATGCTGTAGGACAATCATATTAGAAAATTTTAGAGCGAAAGATTATGTCATTCCCGCGCAGGCGGGAATCCATACCTTCCAATGTTCGTAACGTTGACTTTTGTTGTGAACATTCTTGGCAAAACTCTTGGGCATAGATTCCCGCCTGCGCGGGAATGACCAACATTCCTACGCCCTTCCCAAACTTCTAATGCGTTTGCCCTATATCATGCTTTAGCATCGCACTTTGCAGGCGATTAGACTAAAGGCTAATTATCGTTGAGGAGATACATGAATCAGAATCCATACGGACAAAATAACCCCTTTGCCACTTCGACGGGTTGGACAGTAGCCGAAGCGCCCGCCGAAGTGCGCGCGGCTTTCATCCAAAAGACTTACGCGCTGTTTTTAGCCAGTTTGTTGGCAGCCATCGTTATGGGCGGCATCACGCTGAATACGCCGCTTCTCGGCGTCGCGGATATGTTGCTGGGCATCCCCTTGCTGGCTTTTGGCTTGATGTTTGGCGGCGCATTTCTGGCGCAAGCCGTTTCACGCACTGAAGGCTTGAATTACGTTGCGCTGTTTGGTTTCACCGGCTTTGTCGGCTTTATCATCGCGCCGATTTTGCAAGGTTACGAAAGCCTGTTTCCTGGAATTGTGGCTCAAGCCGCCTTCCTGACCGTTCTGGTTTTCGGCGCCCTGACCGCTTACGTTTTCGTGTCGAAAAAAGACTTTTCGTTC
>DASWNL010000156.1:0-12322 GCA_036399215.1 Abditibacteriaceae bacterium | reverse complement strand
CGCCATTCAGCATTGGAAAGGTTTGGTTTTCTTAGTGCAAATGATTGGCGCCGGACTGGGTATGTTCGCTTTTGCCGGTGTCAGTGAGAAATTAGGGCGTCGCCCCGCTTTAGGCATATTCTTGACTTTAGCTTTTATCTCGCTTCAGTTGTTCTTCCGCTTCGTTCATGATCCCAACACGGCTTTTGCTTTTGCTTTCGTCATGGGCTTTTGCACCCTGGCGCCTTTTGCAGCATTTGCTATTTATTTTCCTGAGCTTTATCCCACACGAATGCGCTCAACCGGTGTGAGCTTTTGTTACAACGCAGCGCGTATTATAGCTGCCGCCGCGCCTTGGGTTTTAGGCGATTTGTCGAACCGCTACGCCAGTGCTACTGATGAAACCGCCGGATTGCGTGTAGCGGCCAGCATCGTTGCCTTTATTTACGTTTTGGGCTTCATCGGCATCGCCTTAGCGCCCGAAACCAGAGGCAAGCCGTTGCCGGAGTAGAATATTTTTCTCGACGTTAGGTGATGTCCCATGTTGAACACGCATCATCAAAAGCAAGCCGCGCTGTCCTCCTCATGGACAGCGCGGCTTCGTCATTTGGAGGTGGCCTTGGCCGAGTCGCCGGATAGCGTGCAAGCCTGGCACTGGCACGCACAAATTAAAGTTTTACGCTTTGTGACTTCGCGCTATGGCGATGAAACTGAGCTTCCAACTCTTCGCACTAAAAACGAGCCATTGCCGGACTTTGAATTACCAAAGCCACCAAAACCGCCGATGCCTTTGGCAAAGATGCAGCAAATTCTGGGACACGTTCAAGAAATCAATCGATTAAAACCAAACGAGCCTTTGCCTCGCGATACCTTGCCTGATGGTAGCCCTGCACCTATTCGGTTAGAACTTTCGCAGACACGCTCTGGTTACTCACTGCCTGAGGGTGAGGCGCCATCGTTTTTGAATCTGATTTTAAACAAGCCAAAACTTTCTCGGTCAATGCGCATTGCAGCGATTCTCTGCCATCTGTTGATTTACTTACTCCTTGCCGCTATCTTTGCCTGTTGTGCGTTCTTGTATGCATAACAACACCATCAAAACGCCTTTGCCCTGATACCGAAGACAATGTTAAAACGCGGCGCGGGAAAGCCGGCGACTTCTTCGTAGCGGCGATTTAGTAAATTTCCGGCGCGGGCATAGACTTCCAGGTTCGGGCGCAGGTCATAACCAACAGTTAAATCAAGGCGGGTAAAGCCGGGGTAGTAGCCGCGCCGCGCGCCAGCGCCGAAGAGGAAGTTGTCATCGAAGCGACGGCCTTGTGAAATAAGCGATAAGTCAGCGTTCCACTTCTCCTTCTTGTAAAGCACATCCAGGGCGGTGGCATAGCGGGGGCGGCGCAGAATGTAGGTTTGATTGGCCGAATCAACGCTTTGCACAGTCTGATTCAAAATCACTGTCCAGTTTTGTGCAACAGGTTGCGATAGATAGAGTTCTATGCCTTTAGCTGTGGCGCGGTCAAGGTTGACAGGCAGAAACGTCACCGGATCACTACCGATTAAATCGCGGAAGCGATTGTAGAAAACATTGGCCTCAAAACGCCCACCGTTTTTGGTGGGCCGTTCAAAACCTAAGTCGGCGCCGGTGCTTTGTTCAGGCTGCAAGTTCGGGTTGCCGAAGTTCGGGAAATATAACTCGTTAAAAGTCGGCGCGCGAAAGCCGGTGCCGATGCTGGCTTTGACCCGCCCTTTACCCAGTTGATATGAGCCGGCTAAACGCCCGTTAAAGTCACTACCAAATTGCTCATTGTTTTCGTAGCGAATGGACGGAATCAAAGTGAATTTTTCGCGCCGGAATTCATCCTGGGCAAACAGCGCCCAGTTATTGCGTTTTGGCGAAAAATTAGCCGCGAAAGGGCCGAAGGGGCCGCCACTATTGAAGGAAAGATCAGCTTTTTCACGCCGGTAATCGCCGCCCAGTGTCAGTGTGTGTGCGCCGCGAATTAAAGACGTTTGCGCTTCCAGTTGTGCGTTTTGGTCATCGAAACGGTTATTCTGAAACGAACCTCCTGGCGCGTTCACCGGATCGTCATAGCGAAACTTTCGGTCGAACAGGCCCAGAACAATTTTGTCGTGCCGGCGCTCTGTTTCGTTCCGCCACTGGATGCTGTTTGTCCAGTTGCGCGAAGCCGCGCGAGCATTAGGATCAAAGCTCAAAGCTCGTTGATTAGGCGCGCCGCTTTTGGCATCTTCCAACCGTGTGATGAAGCTCAGCGTGCCGCTTTGGCTTGTTGATAAGTCGTAGCGCAAAGAGGCGCCCAAATTTTTGTAATCGTCATTGGCCCCAAAGCCATCGCTGTGCAGGCGCGTAGCGGAAAAACTGAGCCGCCCCTTTTTCAATTCGCCCCCCGCTGTAATCACCTGCTTGTTGGTGTTTTGTGTGCCGTATTCGAGTAGGCCACCTGTAGCAAAAGGCCCGCTGCCCCGGCGCGTGATTATATTGACTACACCGCCGAGCGCTTCCGAACCGTAAAGACCACTTTGCGGGCCGCGTAAGATTTCGATGCGCTCGACGTTCTCCGCCAAAAGCTGCCCAAAATCGAATAAGCCGGTTGAGGGTGAATTCAGACGCACGCCGTCTAATAAAACCAGTGTGTGATCCGATTCGGCACCGCGCAGGCGCACTGTTGTGGTTTGCCCTGGTGAACCACTGCGGGAGATTGAAACGCCCGGTGCGCGGTTGAGTATTTCCGCTAAATCGAACGGCTTCTGCGCTTCAATTTGTCGGCGCGTGATAACTGTCACTGCCGAAGGCGATTGTGAAACCTCGCGCGGCAAGCGAGTCGAGGTGATCTCAACTGTTTCTTCAACGGCTTCTTCCGTGTTTTGTGTTTCCTGCGCCCCGGCAGCACTTGAAAAAGCTGCGCCCATGACAGCCAACATCCAAAAGTTCTTCATCTTTTCTCCTGTTTTGGCCGCTGAGGGGCGCGGCATGGCAATAAAAAACCCCGGCCAGAAAATATCTGGTCGGGGTAAGGCTGAAAAACGAAGCACCAAAATGCCATGAAATTATGTGGCATCATGTCGCGTCTAAGGCGTGCCCAGACGGGCCTGCGGTAAAGGTCGCTTTTCGCCTCACCCCTTTCCCTCGAAAGAGTGCTGCTTGCAGCGTCAAACATAAAGTTTTGTGCTGCGTTAGCGACCGGCCGGTCTCCTGACTCATCGCATCATTCGCCGCCCGTCTTCCCAAACTTTCGTTCAGTGACTATGGGCTTTGTCCGCGATTACAGTGGCGGGGCCGTCCTTTTGGCAAACGAAGAAATCTCCGTTTACCGCAGTGTTCCCGTGAATGACATGGTTAACATCATTCATTTCCGGTCGCCAAAATCAAATTGTGCTTTGCAGCATAACGCTTAGCCGCCATTTCGTCAATTGTTTCGTGTGATGCGTCCTATACAACGCTTGAATTTACCCGCGCCTGAAAGGAAGCGACGAACGAGCGTAGGCTATAGGCAGTCGGATGCAGTGCCTTGTTGTGCTGATTGTTAGTTGACTCTGGTTTTGTTTCACCAGAGACTTGAAAGTTGTTTCAACATAATAACGTGATGCCACCTATCAACGTGACAGGTGGCATCATATTCGACAATTTCTTACCGGTTGGTCTGACCTTTGGCCTTTTGGGAGTGGTTCTCTTTCTTCCCATCACTGTTGTTTCGCTCGTCCCGACTCGGATTCGAGTTGACGCCACGATTCTTTTTATCATTGGCTTGTAACGCTTTATGCGCTGCCGCCTTTGCCTTTCTGTCGTCTTTGTTACTCACTGTCTCACCTCCTCTATCTCACGTTATGACCTGCATCAACGCCGCGCGCAAGCAGCAGAAGGACCAATCTCACGCGCGCCCGAAAGCCGGAGCGCGGCACGAGCGCAGGCTGTAGGGTGTCGGTGTGCGGCGCCTTGTTGTGCCGATGATATTTAGGTGGGACATAAGCAGGCGAAGGATTGGGGTAATGAGTGGGCAGGCGCAAACCCTATGCGGCTAGAGCTAACATCATCCTGCTTAGTATTTGCTCTCGCTCTACAACCCCTTTTAGCTGACTGTGTTCGTCTATTACTACTAATGCCTCTAAATTCTGGTTAGTCATTTCTCTCAGGGCTTCAACATTGGTGGTCTGAGTAGATATAGTTTTCCTGATAATACCTGGAAATCGGAGCAAATTCTCCCTGCCTCCATTGTTAACTAAGTCTATAAATTCATGCCCAAGGTTGGGGTTATCTAGAAGACCCTTTAGTGCCCAGTGCGGCATATAGGCCACAAAGCTTTTGTTCCTATCCATGATGACTACGAACTTGAAGTTGCGCAACTGCGATAAGAACTCAAGATATGTTAGCACGTCTTGCCTGTTATAATTGCTGGGGTTACTAATTTCCCCCAACGTAAGCGTCATTATGGTAGGATGCGCCTCGTTAAGCTCTTGTCTCTTTCTTTCCAGTGCCCGCACTCCTTCTTTAGCTACCACTTGCATTTCGGCAACAGAAGGTTCTATTTTTTCGGTGGCGATATTCACGGATTGTGAAGCAGTTTCAAAAAATGTCGCCTCAAAACCGCCAGGACCTTTAAATTCCTTGATTCTGCCGGAAACTATGACATAGACAAACGCAGGTATCAATAATAGAGAAATTAATACCGCTTCTCCCTCTATTTTGATTAAGGTCTTGGTAAGCCAGAGAACTATGAAGCCTGTAAGAAGGAATAAAAGTGAGACGATAATGGCCCGATGTTGCTTTTGTTCATCAGATGTGGGTGTTGGCGTATCTACACGCATTTTTTACCTCCTGAAGTCGTTCGTATTTAATTTCGCTTAGTTCCTCACATGTTGCAAGATGTCTCGTAACCTTGAATAGCTTTTTATTACCTCTAAGCCGCGCGCATCGGCAGAACATTTTTATTATCCCGCACTTTTGTCCTAATAACAACACTAAATGCTCCTATTTGTATGTTAAAAAGTTGTAGATTTATAGTGCGGTATCAGATCGCCTCTCGCGGCATTATACCGTAAATTGCGCGCATCGCTCTGTTCAATTCCTGATGATTTAGGACATTAGTAGGAAAATCGCATTCTCTGAGAAACAGAAATATTTTTATGTAAAGCGATAAAAATATATTGCAAAGCGTTATTTTATGTTTTATAATGCGTTGCATGAACAATCCTCTTTCCTCGTCGCGTCGTGAAAAAGTGCAACGGCTGAGTCGTGTATTTCGCCTGCTGTGCCAGGTGTTATTGGGGTTTGGCGGTCTGCTTATTGTTGGCTTAGCCATTCCGTATTTCCTGGCGCGCAGAGGGCCGATGCCGGATTTATACAGCACTGGTGTTACGGTGATTGGCATGGCCGGGTTGTGCTACTGGCTGCTCGGCGCGTGGCTGTTGGAGCGCTTGTTTAGCAACTTCATCGCGGGTCGATTTTTGGAAGCGAGTAGTGGATTGTGGTTGAAGCGTTTCGGCTTCTGGATGGCGACGTGTTGCCTGTTTCCTTTTGCCGGACGCTACTTGTGGGATGTGGCTCTTTATGGTGGGCCGGGCGCGATTAAGGAATCACCGATGGCACCGATTTTCGGTTCGATGTTGGCCGGTTTGTTTTTGATTATGCTCGGCTGGGTTTTGGAAGAAGCTGGTGAATTGCAGGCAGAACAGGAATTGATTGTTTAAAGAGCCATTATGCCTATTAACGTGCGTCTTGATGTGATGTTAGCCGAGCGAAAAATGAAGTTGAACGATTTGGCTGATGCGGTTGGTATCAGTGTGCCGAATCTTTCAATTTTAAAGACTGGCAAGGCGAAAGCGATTCGACTTTCGACTCTGGAAGCGATTTGTGAACACCTGAAATGCCAGCCGGGCGATTTGTTGGAATTTAAACCCGAAAATGGCAAAATGCCCGACTGAATCCAGTCGGGCATTTTGCCATTTAGGAGCCTTCCCACATCGGTTTTTCTTTTAATAAATTCCAGTAAACGCGGCGGGGCAGGGCGGCCCACACCTGGGCCTGCAACTCCAAATTCTGTGCGGTTTGGCGAATGGAATCGCGGATTTCCTGGTCGGTGTAGCGCGTGGATATGTGATACAAAACGACACGCTCAATCTGCGCTTCCTTGACAACGCGCAAGGCATCATAAACTGTTGAATGCATGTGGCCAACATCTTCGCCGGCTTCTTCGGCTTCGTAGTCATCAGGAGAGAGAAAAGTCGCTTCATGCAACAACAGTTTGGTGCCTGCAACGGCTTCTATGGATAGCGGTGTGCCATCGCCGCCGATGGAAATCCACTTTTCGTCAACTGGCGCCGTAATGCCTTCGCGGCCAATCTGCTCGCGCAAGGCATCCAATTCTTTTTGTGGCAGGTCGCGGTATTCGGGTTTGACTTTCATCTTGCGCCAGATGAGATTAAAACCCAGAGAACGCGGTGCGCGTTCGGGCTGGTCATCCG
The DNA here is from genome assembly GCA_036399215.1 of Abditibacteriaceae bacterium. Classification (GTDB taxonomy): domain Bacteria; phylum Armatimonadota; class Abditibacteriia; order Abditibacteriales; family Abditibacteriaceae; genus DASWNL01. The sequence continues at coordinate 5,866 of DASWNL010000156.1, read as the reverse complement.
CATAATGGCGGGTGCGGAAAGTCTTTAAAACGCGGCCTTCAACACCAGTAGGAAATTCGTCGCCTTCTTCCGAGCGATGCCAGATGGCGTTATGCGAGGTGCCGGGATTGAATTTATTGGCAAAGGCTTCGAGTTGCGCAAATGAGGAGCTGCCACAGGGATAAATGACGGCAAAAGGCCCGGCTTCGCCGCGCTGATTGACCACTTGCAACAAGCCACCCAGATGATCGCGATGGGCGTGTGTCATCGCTACCGTGTCGATTTTGCGGATTTTATAGCCCAGCGCTTGTGTGGCGCCGTCGCCGGCGTCACATAAAAGTCGCCAGTCAGGAATCCACAGCCAGGTTGAAAAACGTGGCGATGAATGAATCGCCAATTGAATGTCCATGACTCGCTACACCAACTCTGCACCAACTCTTTTGAGTCAGGCAGTGTAGCAAGCAATTGTTGCCGAGCGTCAGGAATTTACAAGCATTTACCACGAAGCCGTTGCGGGCAAGCGCGGAATGATTTCGAGTTGTTCCAAAATATGCATGTCGTCGCTGTTGCCCCAGCGCTCGGTGATGATGCCATTTTGGAAGCGTAAAATATCGATGCCCGTGGCCGTCATAGCGCGCTCGGTGGGGCAAATGCCCATGCATTTGCAAGTATTGGTGCCGCGAATCGTCCAGCGCAGGACAACGCGTTCTTCGTCACACAAAACATCTTCAATTTCACCCTGCAAGTCAGGAAAGGCCGTATAGAGCATGTAAAAGACTTCCCGAATTCCTTGTCGCCCCGGCGCGTCGCTGGGGCCGGGATTGTGGTCAATGGCATCCGGCGCCATCAGTTCGTGGACAATGTCCGCATTATGCCGGTTAACCGCTTGGTTGAAAAAGTGCAGCGCCAAGTCTTTGTTTGGATTATCGTGTGATGTCATGAACTCTCCTTTTCCAACCGTGCGATATGTTGCTGATAAAGTGGCAGCGGTTCACGGATAGAGCCGGGTTCGGGATACTGCCATTCGGGAAAAACGGTTTGCTCGCCGATGATTGGCAAAAGGCCCAGTTGCTGCATCAAGCTCATCAAGCCCCAGTTTTGCCATAGCTCGCAGAGGTGTCCGTTTTCCATGCGCACAATATGAATTCCCGTAACGTAAATCGGATGATGCGTGGGTGAAAAATTCAGCCACGACCCACCGTGATGTGCGCGTAAATTCCAGCGCACAACGGTTTTATCGCCGTCACATAGCGGTGTTTCCGCTTGAAAACGCATGTCGGGGAAGGCTTTATGCAGAGCCATTACAAATTGCTTGATGCCTTCGCGCCCCGGAGCCGGTTCAAGCGGCAGCGCATGGCGGCGCCAGAGGAAATCGGGTGCTAATAAATCATCTACAAGTTCGACTTTGCCTTGAGCGAAAAGCTCACTGTAAAAACGCGTGATGGCTTCTTGATTTGTCATGTCTCTTGTTCCTGTTTTCAGCATAACGCTTGCAAAACGTGATACAAGCACCTGAGTGCTGAGGCTCGGTCAACTGAGATGCGTAATTCGTATGTGGTGTTTGCTAAACCGGGGTTAATGCGATTGCAATCGGGCCATGCGCCCCTGTTATTTGAAGGCGCGGCTTTGTTGGGCCGGGCAATGTATCTTATGAAACTGGGCCGCGTGCGCCGAATGCGATGGCGCGGCCAAATTGTGTGGCGCAAACGGCGTCATTTTTACGCGCCGCTCATTGTGAGGGTTGGTAATGCTCTTTCCCGGTGGCTCAACTGCGGCGTTTATGGCTTGTCGCAGGAGGAATGGCTGGTTTGGGAGATGACATTAGCACCGTTATGTGGCGATGGTCAAACACGACGCTGCGGACGCCATTTGCTTTCACGGCCAATGCCCGGCGCATCCCTGCGCGAACTGTTGCCACAAAAAAAAATAGATGAAGCTTTGCGCGCAGCCTTGATTGAATTGCAGCGTTTGCACAAGATGCAAGTGACTTTTCCCTGTGGAACTTTCGCTTTGTGGAGTCACGGTGATGCTCACGCGGGCAATGTTTTTTATGATGATGGAAGTAAACGCGCTCAATGGTTCGATTTTGAAAGCGTGCATGATTTACGCAGGCCCTCAGCCCAGCGTCACGCTGACGATTTGCAGACACTGCTTTTTTCCGCAGCGGTTTACCTGCCGGAACGTAATTGGGCACAAATGATAGGCTTGGCGCGTGAGGTTTACGTTGACAGCGAAGTATGGCGCGAAATGGACAATAATCTGAGATGTCTGGAAAAATTTCCCGATATTGTTCACCTGGGTCATGTCCATCTCGACCGAGAAGCGCACGCAAAATTTCTGACGTTGCTCAAACCGGCTTGTGCGTAATGATCAGGATACCGAGAGGCTTTTAGTAATCTGGCAGGTGGTGCCATGCTTATCGGTGCAGATGATGGTAAAGTGGTTCAAGCCTTTCTTTAGAGTAGCGCGATAAAGAAAAGCTCCATTACCTAAAACGGAGACAGGCTGACCGTTGATGGTGATTTTGTCCCCCGCTTCGGAGCGTCCCTGGATTAAGGCGCGATTACTATCTCCCATCTGGCGAATACGCGCGCTCAGTTCCGGCTTGATGATACTGGGCTGTTGGTCGAATTGGGTTTCAATTTCCTCTTGCCGAATTGCATCACGTTCGATTTGAATTTGCCCGCTATCCGGGGATAACGCAAGGGTCTGGGGCATAACCAGCCTGGTTTTTTGACCTTCGCCTTCACCACTGGTGAGGCGCACAGCGCCTTTGTGAACGGCAACTTCGGTTTGGCCTTTTTCTACCTTCACCATGAAAATGGTGCCACGCACCGCCGCTTTAGCAGTGGGCGTTTCAATTTCAAATTTTGATTGGGATGACAAGGTTTTCATGATGCGCACATAGATTGTGCCGCTTGATAATTGGAAACGGCTGGTTTCGGCTTTGCGCGCCATGTTGTAAGAGGCTTGTGCCACAGTGAGATTACTATTGGGAGCCATCTTGAGGCGCGTGCCATCGGCCCATTTTAGCTCAACTTCGCCGTCTTTTTTGGTGCTGATAACGTCGGTGGTTTTTATGAAGTCGCTCTGCGTGAGAGGCGTGAATTCGCCGTTGCCACCCCGCTGCACCCAGGCGTGGCCTTGCAGGCTCTCGACTTTGGCAAGCCGTTTAACAATGAAAAGAGATTGAGCCATCAGTGCCATGACGACAACCAAAATCATGGCATTGATGAATATCAAATATACAGACCGCCGCATTTATCCGGTTACCTCTTAGCACTCGTGGCGCGTAACAAAAAAGAGGGCGCGTTCGACTTTCGGCTCAGCGTTGAAAGAAGCTGTGCTCATAGTCGTGGCTTTAGCTGCTAAAGCCTTCTTTCATTATGTCCCTTTCAATGCGAAACGAAACATGGGCAAAGCTCTGTGCCAAAGTGCCGGAGTAAACAGAGGTATTTCAGGTTATAGGTTTTCCGTTCTCCTGTATCCTACTCTGGTAGCATTCGCTTTCTCACCGCATAACCGGCTGATGCCTGTGCCGGCCCGATAACCCGGTGAAGGTAGGCCGGTCATAATAGATATACTTGACACTGTCGTGGCATAAGGGAAAATACTTTCGCCGTGTAGCAGTTTCTTCGGATTTGCGTGGTTTTTAATGCTACTAGAAAATCAATGGACTGCTGCCAACAGCTACCACAATCACTCAACGGGATGTAACGAAAATGCAGGCCTTGTTTGAATCAGCACTGAATGCTTTGGAGTCCCATATTGCAGTTCTTGACGCAGATGGAACCATTATCGCTGCCAACAAAGCCTGGCGACAGTTCGCAGCGCACAACGAAGGTATAGATGCCGAATGTGGAATAGGAGTCAACTACCTAACGGTCTGTGATAACGCCACCCTTGGAGGTGCCGAGGAGGCACCAATCGTGGCACAAGCGCTGCGTGAGGTTATAAGCGGGCAGCGAGAGTTGTTTACTCTAGAGTATCCCTGTCATGGCCCAACTCAACAGCGTTGGTTTTTTCTGCGCGCAACACCCCTTGCTAATGCGGGCGCAGGCCGGGCCGTTGTAATACATGCCAACATAACCAGGCGCAAGAGGGCTGAGGCCGAGCAGCAAGCAAAAGCCCATGAAGTCCTCACTATCTGGGAAAGCATGACGGATGCTTTCTATGCTCTGGATACAGAGTGGCACTTCACCTATGTCAACGCCCAGGCCTCACTCCTGCTACAGAAGAGCCGAGAGGAACTCATCGGGAAATGCCTTTGGGATGAGTTTCCCGAAATAGTCGGTTCAACCTTTGAACGTGAATACAGGCGCGCACTCGAACAAAAGGTGACGGCCAGTTTCGAAGAGTTTTATTCGCCCCTTAATGGCTGGTATGATGTTCATGTCTACCCTTCCTCAGCCGGCTTAGCCGTCTACTTCCGCGACATTACCGAACGGAGGCAGATGGTGGAAGCGCTGCGCACCAGTGAGGAGCGCTCCGAACTTCTCAGCCGCGCCACCAATGATGCGGTTTACGACTGGGATATTGCTACCGGGGTTTTATGGTGGAACGATAATTTGGAATCTCTCTTTGGTCATCGCAAAGCAGAGTTTGAGCCGACCATTGATTACTGGGAATCCAAGATACATCCTGATGACAGGCAGAGGGTCAGCAACAGTCTTTCCGCTGTTATAGATGAAGGTGAGCAATTGTGGACTCAAGAGTATCGCTTCCAACGGGGTGACGGCTCTTACGCCACTGTTTATGACCGGGGCTTTATTATTCGTGATGCCGAAAGTAAACCGGTTCGTATGGTCGGCTCGATACAGGACATTACCGCCCGTAAAGAGGCTGAAGAAGAGCGCGACCGCTTTTTTACTCTGTCACTGGATATGCTCTGCATTGCCGACGTGAACGGCTATTTCAAGCGTGTCAATCCGGCTTTTGAAGCCACGCTTGGTCACTCTACCGAAGAGCTGACATCCAACCCGTATTTAAAGTGGGTGCATCCCGATGACCTTGAGGCCACATTGGCTGAGATGCAAAAGCTGGCTCACGGTAAAAACACACTCAACTTCATCAACCGCTATCGCTGCGCGGATGGTTCTTACAAATGGTTGTCGTGGCGCTGTGCATCGTTTCAAGGCTTGATTTACGCGGCAGCTCACGACATTACTTCGCTGAAGCGGGCCGAAGCGGCTCTGCACAAAGCCAACGATGAACTGGAACGGCGCGTGATGGAGCGCACCGCTGAACTTAGCACAGCCATCGAGCAACTGGGCGCTGTCAATGAAGCGCTGCGTGTGGAGAACATTCAGCATCAGATGACGATGACTACTCTACGGGAAGTTGCCGACGCTTTGCAGGTGGCTAAAGAAGAGGCTGATCGTGCCAACCAGGCGAAAAGTGAGTTCCTTTCGCGCATGAGCCATGAGCTGAGAACTCCTTTGAATGCAATTTTAGGCTTTGGGCAACTATTGGAGATGGAATCCCTGAACGCCAATGGCCAGGAGAGCGTGCATCACATCCTCAAAGCCGGTGAACATCTCTTGGCCTTGATTAACGAGGTGCTGGATATAGCGCGCGTAGATACGGGTAGCATGCACCTTTCTCTCGAACCGGTAGCCCTGCATGAGGTAATTGGCGTATGCTGCTTCCTATTGAGGCCCCTGGCAGCCGAACGTCAAATTTATTTGAGCCATGACGCCGAGCGATGGCAAGGCGTCTATGTATTGGCCGACCATCAGCGGTTTAAGCAGGTTCTTATCAACCTGCTCTCCAATGCCATCAAATATTCCCCCGAAGGCGGCACCGTGACATTGCGTCTCACCCAAACCGAGCAAAACATCCTTCTCGAAATCAGCGATGAAGGCATGGGCCTCACCGGGGAGCAAAT
>DASWNL010000155.1:0-10178 GCA_036399215.1 Abditibacteriaceae bacterium | reverse complement strand
GTTTAGGAAAACCCCAGTTTTCGCGCCCGCTGCGACTGGAATCTTCAGATGTCACCAACATTTCCACGATGCGCGGCCCTTGCCTTGTCAACACGCCCCGCGCCCATTCATCATAAGGGCCAACCGGCGAACTTTCATAGTGAACCAGCATCAGTGCGCCGCGCTGTGACCAAAGCAGCGCCATACTGCCGGTTAAAGTCCAGGGTGGTTTCATTTAACCCCCAACCCCCTTGGTAAGGGGGCTATGGTAGACCTTGGTTGAACAATTAAAACGTATTGGGCTGGAAGCGTTTTATTGCATTCTACCAAGCAGGAATTTAGCCCCCTTGCCAAGGGCGGGTGCCCTCTGGGCAGGTGGGGTTAAATTACGCACGCACCGCGTTGGCAATGTGCTTGGCCGAAATGCCGGCGGCATCCAACAGTTCGGCGGGCTTGCCCGAAGTCGGCATATTACGCACGCACAGATGCGTAAACTTCGGCATTTTTTCGATTCCACTGCCTGCCAGAGCCGCTAAAACGGTGTCCCCGATACCGCCCTGCGCCCAATGATCCTCGGCCACAATGATATGTCCGGTTTCTTCGGCAGCTTTGCGCAAAGTGGCAATGGTTTGCTTGTTAAGCGGTTTCAGCGAATACAGGTCAATGACGCGAATTTTGGTGCCGCCCTTTGCCAATTCTTCGGCAGCTTTAATCGCTTCGTGCAACGTAATACCGGCACCGATAACCGTAGCCGCATCGCCTCTTTTGACGACTTTGCAGCCGCCAATCGGAAACTTTTCAGTGGACTTATAAAGCACCGGCGTTTTTTCGCGTGTGGAGCGCAAGAAGACAATGCCATCCAGGTCTTTCATGGTTTCCACCAGGGCCAGGGTCGAAACCGCATCGGAGGGGTAAAGCACGGTTGAGCCATGAACAGAACGGAACATGGCGAGGTCTTCCAGAGCCATCTGTGAAGGGCCATCTTCGCCAATCGAAACACCGGCGTGAGAGCCGCACAATTTAATATCGGCCTGCGAAATGGCGCCCATGCGAATCTGGTCGAAGGCGCGTGAGAAAAAGGCGGCAAAGGTCGAGCAAAAGGGCTTCTTGCGTCGGTTTTGCAAGCCAACGGCGGCACTGATCAGTTGCTGCTCGGCAATAAAAATTTCAAAAAAGCGCTCCGGCACTTCTTTCTTGAAGAACTCGGCGTAGGTGGAATTCGATACTTCCGCATCGAGAACTACAACGTCGCCATCTTGCGCTCCAATAGCGGCTAAGGCATCACCATAGGCCTGACGAGTAGCGACAACTTCGCCCAGAGCATATTGCGGCAGGGCTACATTCTTGGTTCGCCCTGCTTTGGGCTTGAGGTTCTTCGGCTTGTTGACTTTAATGGTCAAATGGCTTTCGCCGCCCAGTTCGGCAATGGCTTTTTCGGCATCAGCAGGAGGAATAGCTTTGCCGTGGTAGCTGTCCTGATTGGCCGTCACAGTGGCGCCGTGGCCTTTTTGTGTTTTAGCGACAATGCAAACCGGCTTATCGCTGCCTTCAACCTGCGCAAAAGCCGCGTCAATTTCTTCGATGTTGTGCCCATCTACCACGATGGCGTTCCAACCAAAGGCTTCGGCACGCGCCTTATAAATATCGGTTTGCCAGCCGAGCATGGTTTCGCCGCGCTGCCCCAGGCGGTTCACATCAATGATGGCAATCAGGTTATTCAATTGATAGTGCGAAGCGATTTGAAAGCCTTCCCAGACACTGCCTTCGGCCATTTCGGAATCACCGAGAATGACCCAGACTTTGAAGGGCAACTTGTCGAGATATTTGCCGGAAAGCGCATCGCCAACGCCAACCGAAAGGCCCTGACCCAATGATCCGGTTGCGGCTTCGACCCAGGGAATATCCGGCGTCGGATGCCCCTCGAAAATCGAGCCGAACTGGCGCAGTGACAAAAGCTGCTCATCAGTAATGGCACCGGCGGCTTTATAAGCCGAATACAACAGCGGGCAGGCGTGCCCTTTGGAAAAAATCAGACTGTCGTTGTTGGGATGATCGGGCTGGTCAAAATCGTAGCGCAGATATTTGGCAAGTAAGACAGCCATGAGATCGGCGCCCGACATCGAGCTTGTCGGATGGCCCGACCCGGCTTTGGTGGTGCAGCGAATGCTGTCCACGCGCAATTGGTTGGCAAGTTGTTGCAAGTCCACTGGTTTGGGCATAAAAAGAAGGCTCCTGATCAACGGTTAAATTCGGCTAACAATATACTAAGAATCGGGCCGGACGTTTGACGCCGGCCCACTCTCACTTGATACGAACTGCCTATAGCAGTTGAAGTTATTGCTTGATTCCCTGTAACACGCGCGTGATACTGAGCCGGACGATAAATCTGTAAAACGAAAAGCGAACGCTTTCACGAGGAAGCGTTTTCACGAGGAATTGAATTCATGTCACAGCCGCCACTTCCAGCGTGTGATGTCGTAGTCATTGGGTCATCGAACATAGACATGACGGTTCGTTGCCGCGAGTTGCCGCTGCCGGGGCAAACGATTTTAGGCGAAAGTTTTGTCACCACGCCGGGCGGCAAAGGCGCCAACCAGGCTGTGGCTGCCGCTAAATGCGGCGCAAAGACCCAACTCATCGCGCGCCTGGGCAATGATGTTTTCGCCGAAGTTTCGCAGGCTTCTTATCAGGAAGCGGGCCTGGGCACCGATTACGTGGTGCGTGACGAAAACACCGCTTCGGGTGTGGCGCTGATTTTCGTCGATCATCGCGGCGAAAACGAAATAGTGGTCGCGCCCGGCGCCAACATGAAACTGCGCCCGCAGGACGTTGAAGCGGCGCGCCCCCTCATTGAAAGCGCCCGCGTCATGATTTTGCAACTCGAAATCCCCATGGATACGGTTGTGCGCGCCGTCGAACTGGCGATTGAAAACCACACCAAAGTGATTCTCAACCCGGCGCCCGCTCGCGTTTTGCCCGCCGCCTTGTTGCAAAAAGTAGACATCTTAGTTGCCAACGAAACCGAAGTGTTGGTTCTCACCGGCGCCGATGATGTGAACGTCTCCAATGCCGCCGCCGCCTGCAAGCCGCTTTTGGATGCCGGTGTTGAATCGGTCATCACCACTTTGGGCAAAGATGGCGCTTTAATCACGGCGGGCGTTGGTGCCACGCGCGTGCCCGGCTTCAAAGTGCAGGCCGTTGACACAACTGCCGCGGGCGACACCTTCACCGGTGCCTTAGGCGCTGCTTTGGCCGAAGGCAAACCACTCGAAGAGGCAGTGCATTTCGCCAATGCCGCCGCCGCTTTAGCCTGCACCGTTCACGGCGCGCAAGTTTCGATTCCCACGCGCGCGCAAGTCGATGCGAAATTAGCCGGAATGTGATGGATTTAACACCGCTCGAAGATTTGCTATCGCGGCACGATTTAAAAACTGCGCCGGAGTGGAGCCTACTCGACATTCAAGCGCAACTCGGAGAACTGACCCGCGCCCTATTAAAAGAAACCCAATTTGGTCGTGAAGCCGCGCCGCTTTCACACGAATTAGCCCATGAAAAAATCGGCGACCTTATGTTCGCTGTTGCCTACTTTTCAGCCATTCACAATGTTGATATTGAAACCGCTATGCGAGATTCAATTCAAAGATTTGAAAAGAAGTTAGAACGTAATCTTTAAGCAGTTATTCTCATGATCCCTACATTTCACGCGACCACAATTTGCGCGGTGCGGCGCGACGGGCAGACCGCCATTGCCGGCGATGGGCAAGTAACGGTTGAGCATCATATCGTTAAAAACAGTGCACGCAAGGTGCGGCGCTTATCTGGAGATAAAGTGATTGCCGGTTTTGCCGGTGGTGCCGCCGATGCGATAACGCTTTTTGAAAAGTTTGAAGCCAAACTCGAAGCCTATAGGGGCAATTTGCGCCGTGCGGCCATTGAACTTGCTAAAGACTGGCGCAGCGACCGCGTTTTGCGGCGCCTGGAAGCTTTGATGATCGTGGCTGACGCCACCGACATGTTTCTGATTTCAGGAAATGGCGATGTTATTGAACCAGACGAAGGCGTGGCGGCGATTGGCAGCGGCGGCACTTATGCCCAATCGGCGGCTACGGCACTGCTTCGCCATACGCAAATGAGCGCCGAAGAGATCGCAGAGCAAGCACTTCGCATCGCAGCCAGCATTTGCATTTACACTAATGACAATATCGCCGTTGAGACGGTGAAATCTGATGGTGAAAGCCGAGAAGTAAGAAGTTAATTTGTAAGAAGTTAATTGAAGGAAGGTTTTATGAAACTGATTGCTACGCTTTGCCCAATCCTATTGGCAAGCACTGTTTTTGCTGCCGGGACGACTAAAACTGCCGCTAAAACCACGACTAAACCACCAACTAAAACTCCCGCCAAAGCGCCACAAAAGCAGCCGATAAAAGGCGCCGTGCAAATGGCGGGTGACAATGGGCAACTCGGCGTAACTTATACCATCGGCGACAATGGGCCTTTAAACTTCACGCTCAACAGCGCCGAATATCGCGCTTCGCGTGTTATCATGGGCGAAGCTACCATTGCGCCCACAGCCGAGCAGAAGTTGTTAGTGCTCAACGTAACGCTTCATAACCCCAATAAAGACCTGACTGCTTTGGATTGGGGCACCCTACGCCTTACTGCTGTTGACCCGAATGACCAGAATCACGAATACGAAACTTACGTCGCCAAGCCGGGCACCAACGAAACGCTGAGTGTCGAACTCAAGCCGGCGCAGGAAATTGATGTGTTCTATGTGATTCGTGTGCCGATTAAGGGCGTTATTCCCAAACTCATCGTTACCCCTCAGAACGGCGGCAAAGTTCTGCGTTACGATTTGCGCAAGGTCGTTAAAGGCTTGCCCGCGCCCTTTGCCGATACCACTGAGCCTTCGGGTGCTAACGGCTTGGCCGAAATTAAAGCCGAAGCCGGCACCTTTTATCCTCTGGAAGGCTTTGACATTAAATTAGTAAGCACTGCTTATCACGAGGGCAAGTTGGGTGAGTATGAGCCGGATGAAGACAAGCGTTATCTTATTGCTACCGTGACTATCAAAAACGCCGGCGCTATCGAAACCGCTTATGATAACGGCACGTTCACGGCAGCTTTGATTGCTGAGGACGATGAAAAATCGGATAGCCAAAACTTTTTAAAGCCTGTGCGCAACGAAGGCGCAACCGGTAATTTAAAGCCCGGCCAGGAATATACAGGCCGCTTCTTCTTCATGTTGCCCAAAGATGTCAAGGCCAAAACTCTGACTGTTGCCGAAAATGAATCGCGCACCTATTCCTTTGATGTGAGCAACACAAAGTGAGGTGCAAGTTAAGAGTTTTAAGCTAAGAGTCTTGAGTTGAGTGCGTGCGCTACGCGCTTTTTCATAATGGCGCAAAGCGCCACTGCTGTAACTCAAAACTCCTAACTCAAAACTCCTAACTCACTCTTTCCATGGCCGAGCCACCGCTCATTGACGACAGTTGGTATATTCGCCCGCCGCGCGTTCGCACTCGTCGTTCGGCGGGCGGTGTCGTGGTGCGGCGCGAAAACGACCAAATCTTCGTAGCCTTAGCGCGCGAAAACAAATGGCCGCTTTTCGTTTTGCCCAAGGGCGGCATCGAAAAAGGCGAGCATGCCGAAGCCGCCGCGCGCCGCGAAATCGCCGAAGAAGTCGGCATTACGCAACTGAAGTTTTTGGCCGACCTGGGCAAACTGGGCCGCTGCGGTTGGAACAAGCGCGTGTGGATCATCACACACTTTTTCCTTTATTCAACAAAGCAAATCGAAGGCAAGCCCTTAGATGAAAACCGCCATTTTGGCGTGTGGTGGCACCCGATAAACGACTTGCCCGAAATGCTGTGGCCCGATCAGAAAAAGCTCATCGAAAGCAACCGTGAACGCATCGAAAACCTTTTGAAGGACAGTTAACGTTTCATGAAAAGATTAACGTGTTGTCTGGCGGGCTTTGTGTTTTTGTTGTTTATGCAAAACGCTTACGCCAGTGGTGCAGGTGGCCTGGCTGGCAGAACAAACGTTCCCGAAGGCGGCAATTCCAATCTTACGCTTTATTTGGTCGGCATTATGGCAGTCGTTGTCATTGTGAGAATCATTCTTTTCATGCGACAGCGCCCTTAAATTCACCACCGCAACGCGCGAAACACAAGGAATAGCCGCAAGAAAGCACAAAAGACACAAAAACTGCAAATCCTTTTTGTGTCTTTTGTGCTTTCTTGCGGCTATCTTCTTTTTTCCCTGGCGCGGGGCGTCTTGGCGAGAGATAAAATTGAAGACATGACTCAACCCAAACTCGAATCACTCACACCGCGCCAGATTGTGGCGGAGTTGGATAAATATATCGTCGGCCAAGACCAGGCCAAAAAAGCCGTCGCCGTGGCGCTTCGCAATCGCTTTCGTCGCGCGCAACTCTCTGAAGAATTACGCGCCGATATTATTCCCAAAAACATTTTGATGATCGGCCCAACGGGAGTCGGCAAAACCGAAATCGCGCGACGCCTCGCTACTTTGGCCGGTGCGCCACTGCTCAAAGTCGAAGCCACCAAATTTACCGAAGTCGGCTACGTCGGGCGCGATGTGGATTCGATGGTGCGCGATATTACCGACATTGCGGTTGCGATGGTCGAAAAAGAGATGCTGGCCGATGTGCAAGATAAGGCGAAAGAGCGTGTGCAAGAGCGCTTGCTCGATTTACTGGTGGAGCGCCCGCAACCTAAAGCCAAATCGGCCACGCCAATGAGCTTCTGGGGCGGCAATCTTCCAGAAGACAGCGAAGATGAAGCTTATAAAACGCAACTCGAACAGGCCGAACGCCTGCGTTCGCGCATGAAAGAGAAGCTGGAAAACGGCGAACTGGAAAATGCCGAAGTGGAGTTGGATGTAGAAGAAAAGCAATCGGGTAGCACCCGCGTTTTCACGCCTGCCGGCATGGAAGAGATGGGATTCGACATGCAAAGCATGTTTTCCAACATGTTCCCCAAAGAAAAGCGTCGCCGCAAAATGAAAATCAGCGAAGCGCGCGGCGTTTTGCAGGCCGAAGAAGCGCAAAAACTGCTCGACCGCGACGCGATTATCACCGAAGCCTTAGAGCGCGTGCAACAAACCGGCATCATGTTCATCGACGAAATGGACAAAGTCGCCGGACGCGAAGGCGGCGGGCATTCCGGCCCGCAAGTTTCGCGCGAAGGCGTGCAGCGCGACCTTTTGCCGATTGTCGAAGGCAGCACCGTGATGACCAAGCATGGCCCGGTGCAAACCAATCACATGCTTTTTATCGCGGCAGGCGCCTTTCACGTTGCCAAACCGAGTGACTTAATCCCCGAACTGCAAGGCCGCTTTCCGATTCGTGTCGAACTGGAGCCACTGACCGAAGCCGATTTCCGCCGCATTTTAGTCGAGCCGCAAAACGCGCTTTTAAAGCAGTATGAAGCGCTTTTAGGCGCGGACGGCGTAGAATTGGAATTTACCGAAGACGGCATCGAAGAAATTGCGCGCTTAGCCTGCCTTGTCAACGAACAAACTGAAAACATCGGCGCCCGCCGCCTGCACACAATGGTTGAACGCCTGCTCGAAGAAATCTCCTTCGAAGCGCCCGATACCGAAACCAAATCGCTAAAAATAGACGCCGCTTTTGTGAAAGAACACCTGGATTCGCTTGTGAAAGACGAGGATTTGAGCCGCTATATTTTGTGAGAAATGAAAGCTTTTTCTTTTTGAGTAGGTTTAAATTTGCCTTTTAACCAATGTTTTAAAGTTCACGGTAGCATCTCATGGTTTACAATTAAGCAAAATGGAAGACGAAATATTTTCGGTTGAAATATCTATTGACCAGGCAACTGATGTAAGGAGGATTGCCCAAAAGCGCATATTGGAATTGGGCAGCATTCTGGCACAAGTGAAGAACGATGCCGCTGCACATAAACAGTATTTGGTCAAAAATGAAAGCGCCACCCGGCAATCCTTAATTGATCCCGTGTTACGCGCTTTGGGATGGGACACTACAAATCCTCGCATGGTCGTGGTAGAAGCTGCGGCGCGGCGTGGCGTGAATATCGTTAACGCGGATTACGGTCTCTGTAGCGACGACAAAGTAAAAATTGTTGTTGAAGCCAAAGCCTTGGGCCAGAATTTGGAGATTCACCGTGACCAAATTGTGGGTTATGCTTACGCCTTCCAAGTCACAAATTTGTTTCTCACCAATGGTGTTATCTGGGAGCATTACACCTCGAATAGTTTCAATCCAAAGCACTTTGTCCCCGCTCGCATTTTTAACCTTGCCAATGATGACCTTTCTACTTGTGCGGCTTATTTGATAAGCGAACTACAAGTATCTCCTACTCCACAAACAGATGGCTCCATTGATGAGATTTATCAACAAGCAGGGGAATTACTAACTTGGGCAGGCGATTTACTTGGCCGTGCCATTGAATTAGAGAAGGCTCTGCTCATAAGTCGCCAGCCACCTGTCGCTGCGCTATCCGAGCAACTGATAGCCATGAAAGAGTTACTTAACACCAATGGCAATCAGGTAGCTCAAGTTCAGGTAGCTCAGGTTGATGCTAACAGCTTCTTGGCGCAAGTGTTGATAGCCTATGTAAAAAACCAGTTTGAAGTATTGGAAAAGGGATTTTTCAAGGAAGCCAGCGAAGATTTACACCATCATTTGTTGCAATTTGCGGCAATGGGCGAAGCCAGTAAAGAGCAATTGGAAAACATAGAAAACGATGAATCCTATGTTAACAGGGCGCACCGTGAGCGTGCGAAATTTAGCCTTATTGACCGCCACAAGGAAAGCTTGCTCAAATCGCACAAAATCCCGGCTGACAATATCCGTTTAAGCGCCCGTATAACACAGTTGGCGCCTTCAATACGCAAACTTGAAGGTATCAACTGCTTACCAACAGAAGTAAGCGAGCCTCATAGAGGCTCATATCGCAGAAGGCGTGGATGGAGTTTTGCGATGAGTGATTTTGAAAAACCGAAAGGGGAAAGCGCAGAAGATGTATTTGATTTGTGAGTTAAGATTTAATCTGACACTTTGAATAAGTTTCTTATGTCGCAGAGAGTAATAGACTTGCTTTTCAACCATTTTCTGCCTCCTGCCAGCCTCCAAAAGCGCCTTTTCATCCTATGCGCGCCTGTTTGCAGCTATCGTTAGCTTTCCATCCTGCGTGAGACAACTTCCAACCGTCCGACTTTGGAATTATGGAGCAAAGGCGACTGTTTGGCTGGTCTCATAAGTTTCTTGCGTGGCAGACAACAACAGCCGCACTCATTCCGCTTGTGCAATGTTTCACAGGCCGGTAGAATGAAAAGCTGAGGCAAAGAAAAACCCCTTTTTGAAGCATTTGTTATGGCGAAGCATATCAGCGATTCGGTGACGGGGCCGAACCCGACAATGGAAGCCGTGCCGATTGAAAGCAGCGGCGCGGCCAAGTATGAAATTTCGGCCAAAGTCGAAGAATTTGTCACGCGCTTACAGGAACAATTTAGTGATATTGAGTGGGAAATCGTGCGCTTTCGCAACGAAGTCACGCTTTATGTGCCGCGTGAGCGCATTGTCGAGGTTTGCACTTTTTGCAAAAGTGAGCTGGGCTTTAACTATCTCAGCGACCTGACCGGCAACGATTGGCCCAACCGCGACCCGCGTTTTGAAGTGATTTATCATCTGCATTCGATGGAGCATCTCCTGCGGCTCCGCTTCAAGGTGCGCGTGCCGGAAGATGAATGCACCTGCCCGACTGTTACCGGAATTTGGAGCACATCCAACTGGCATGAGCGCGAGGTTTTCGATATGTTCGGCATCGTGTTCGAGGGCCATCCCGATTTGCGGCGCATTTTACTGCCTGAAGAATGGGAAGGCCATCCATTGCGCCAGGAT
Source organism: Abditibacteriaceae bacterium (assembly GCA_036399215.1). Classification (GTDB taxonomy): domain Bacteria; phylum Armatimonadota; class Abditibacteriia; order Abditibacteriales; family Abditibacteriaceae; genus DASWNL01. Next base: position 292 of record DASWNL010000155.1, on the reverse strand, counting down.
TATGAAATCGGCTGGGAAGAACCGGAGTTTACGGTTCGCAAAATCAATCGCGATTACGCGACGGGGTAATTTTAAACCACAGAGAGCACGGAGGGCACAGAGAAGGAGATAGCCACAAAAAGGCGCAAAAGACACAACAACGTAAAGAAGACCTTCATTTTCAAAAATCTTTTTGTGAATTTTGTGTTTTTTCGCGGCTAATCCTTTTCGTTCCTTTGTGTTCTGTGTGTGCGGGTGCCCTCAGGGCGGATGGTGAATTAAATGTTAGGTTTAAAGAAACCAAAGCGCGATC
>DASWNL010000154.1:0-3934 GCA_036399215.1 Abditibacteriaceae bacterium | reverse complement strand
ACGCCGTTGGAGATGCGCCGAGGTGCAAGAGAAGGTGCTGGTTGCTGTCGCACCAGCGGTTCTACCTGGTGCTGGTGTGATGGGCTATCGTGTTGCTTCAATTGGCGCGCGAACGGGTCTGACGTTTCTGTAGGCTCGTAGGCTAACTCGACACCACGTCGCCAGACACGGCGGGTTTTTGAGCCGACACGGCGCGCGTTGCGGCCTACACCGCGTCCGGCACGCCCCATCGTATCCGCCAGGGATAGATTCGTCAGCACCAAAAGCGCGACGATAGCCAGAGCGCCCAAAGCGATAATCGCGCCGGTTTCACCCAGCAGGGTGCGCAGAGCTAAAGCTAAGGCTGCTCCGATAACGCCGCCAAAGTCGTGGCTATGGGATTGTAAAAGCTCTTCGCCCGGTGGCACCTGTAAATGTAAGGCAGTCAGGAAAACCGGGAACGCCATGCCCACACCGCCAAAAAACGCCGGGAAATTGGTGCGCTGGCGCTGGACGATCAGCAAAAGCCCTAAAGCGCCAACTAATAAAGGAAAGACAACCGCGCCTAAGCCAAACAAAAAGCGTAGCGCATTGATGCCAAAACGAGGCAGCAAGCCTTCGGCCTGCGGTTGCAAGGCATTAAAAAGTAAAACAGCACCTGCGGCCATGAGAAGAATGCCGACGATTTCAAAAATCAGCGTGGAAACGGGTTCCCGCTTGTGCCCAAAGAAAGAACGCCGCGCCCGATTGTTTCGTGAATGTTCTGTTCGATTTACACGGTAAACGGTTTCTTCGCGCTCACTTTCACGCGTTTCTCTGTCGTGTGACTTTTCAACTGATTTATTTCCCGCGCGATGCGGCTTGCGCCAGGGCGCCGTGGGAAAAACATCCATTCCGCTATCGGCGCCGGGATTATGTGTGCCCTGGCCTTCGGATTCACTATCCCAGGCCTTGTTTTCACGGGCGGCACGGCGTGAAAAAGAATCTCCTGAACGCTTGCGCGGTGTTGGCTCGGTTTGGGAAGTGCGTCCTTTTCCGGTTGAAGGCTTTTTTGAATTGTTACTCGAAGGGTTCTTTAAAGCGCGCGGGGAGCGCCGTGTTGGCGGCGTCACAAAAGAGGCGGCCTCGGAGTCTATGGAAGAATCCAGGGCACCGGCCATTTCATCACTGAGATCAAGGATGCCTTCATGAAGAGAATCCGCAGAGTCCTGCGAGGAACCCTTTGAGGAATCCCTTAAAGAAGGCGTCGAATATTTCGGCATCAGGCTGCTCCCACTAAAGTTCTATCGGGCTGAATCGCAATGCTATGGTAGTTCGGTGATCGTCTGGCAAAGCCCTCTGGGGTTTTATCAGACGTGGTGGGGAGACCGTTGGAACCGCTTTCCATTCTACCTTTTCAGAGCGGCTTTTGCCAATTGCTTGTGCTAATTGTCCCTCAGTCTTTGTTGCCTGCTGGTTGTCTGTATGCCACTTGTGGCGTGAGGTTTTGAAAGGAATCTTGGTCTTATCATGACCTTTGTTCGCAAGCGGTTTTGTCTTACATGCTGGATTGTTGATAAGGCCTGGTTTCAGGTAAAATAACCACAGCACGGCAAATAGGTTAGTCAACGGCTTCTTATCAATGGTTTCTGACCTGCTTCAGTGTTCTCGTTATCGTTTTCGTTATCATTTCCGGGATGTTCCCGGATGCCTTTGGAAAAAGATTGCTTTAGAAAATTGACAAGGAACGTCCATAAAACAGCGTGGTCTTTTGCAATGTTTCCCTGAATTCGAGCATTCAAATTCTTCCAGCGGCCTTTGGCCTCTCAAATATTCCTTTATAGATTGTCAAAAAATTAAAAGGTTATTGGCAAGCGAATTGTTCTGAAAGTATCTCGGAAAATTTCGGTGGAATAGTCGCCACAGATGAGAATGCTCCATGCGATGGTAATGCGCGATGCTATTGTGCCAACGATGAACTCAAGTCTCGACTTTAAGCGTGGCATCTGGCATTGTATCCTTTAGGTTCTTAATTGTCCTGTTTGTTCTGGTGAAAAATGGCTACAAACGCGAAGAAATCAATCCTTCAAATCTTGGGTGAACAACGCAAGATTACTATGGATCAGGCTAAAGAGGCCGTATCACGCCGCCAAAGCAGTGGCGAGGCCATCGAAGACATCCTCCTTGAGATGGATGTGGATGAAGTTTCCATTTATAAGGCCAAGGCCGAACTGGATGGCGTATCGTTTCTTGACCTGCAAGATGGTGTCGAAGTTGATCCTGAGGCGAGCGCGCTCTTAGCGGATGACTTGCAGGAACGCTACGGCGCGGTGCCGATTTTAGACGATGGCGAAAAACTGACTATCGCCATGACCAACCCCAAAGATGTCTTCGCTGTAGACGAGATTCGCATCAAAACGGGCCGCGATATTATTCCGGTTCTCATACCGCCCTCCCAACACGAATCCCTGCGCGAAGGCACCTGGGGTATTCATACCAACGGCACCAACTATGCGGACGATGAGGAAGAAGACGATGACGATCCCATCGCCGCCATGCTGGCCGACCTTGATCCCAACAAAGCGCCCAAGGAAGTCAAAGGTAGGGGCTTCAATCCGTTCGCATCTAAAGAAACCACGATAGAAGCTGCCGTCATTCCCGGCGAAGCAGAAGAAGCCGAATCGGAGATTGACCGGGACTTTCAGGATGCTGATGAAGCGCCCATCATTCGCATCGTTAACACGATTCTGATGTATGCCATCCGCGACGGGGCCAGCGACATTCACGTCGAGCCACAACGCAAGGGCGTGCGCATTCGCTACCGTATTGACGGCGTTTTGCATGAGCAGATGAAAGTGCCGCAATACGTCTTGAATCCGCTGATTTCGCGCATCAAGATCATGGCGGACATGAACATCGCCGAACGCCGCGTGCCGCAGGACGGACGCATTCATATCAAAATGCAGGAAAAAGAGTATGACATGCGCGTTAACACGTGCCCGACAGCTTTCGGCGAAAAAGTTGTTATGCGTATTCTGGACAAAAGCTCCGTCATGATCGGTCTTGACAAACTGGGCCTTTATCCTGAAACACAAACGCAACTTCTCGATATTTGTCATCAGCCTAACGGTTGTTTTATGATCTGCGGCCCAACTGGTTCGGGCAAAACTACGACGCTGTATTCGGTTCTCAACGTGGTTAACAGCGTTGAAAAAAACGTGATGACCGTTGAAGACCCCGTCGAATATCAGTTGGCCGGGTTATCGCAAGTTCATGTGAATCGCAAAGCCGGCCTCACATTCGCCAACGCGCTGCGCGCATTTTTACGTCAAGACCCGGATGTCATCATGGTCGGAGAAATCCGCGACCTGGAAACCGCCGAAATCGCCGTCCAGGCGGCTTTAACCGGTCACTTGGTTTTATCCACCATCCACACCAACGATGCTCCTTCGACAGCCACACGCTTAGGCGACATGGGCGTGGAGCCGTTCTTGATTTCAGCATCGTTGGTAGGCGCTCTGGCACAGCGCCTTTCTCGTCGCGTTTGTTCGCAGTGCAAAACGTCGTATCAGCCGCAGCGTGAACTATTAATGCGCTTTGGCTTTGATCCTCTGCTTCATCCCGAAGCTCAGTTCTATAAAGGATTGGGTTGCGAACGTTGCCGCCAGACCGGCTACAAAGGTCGTCTGGGCTGCTATGAACTGATGCGTATCAACGAAGAACTGGCCGAACTTATCGTGCGCCGCTCGCCTCTATCAGAACTGAAAGAAGCCGCCCGCGCCAATGGCATGGCGACCTTGCAGGAAGATGGCTTCCGAAAATGCAAGGACGGCATGACCAACGTCGAAGAGGTCATGCGCGTTGTCTTTACAGGTGGACACTAAACAGCAATTGTTAATTTTGAATTTTAAATTTTGAATGAACGAAATCAATTCAAAATTTAAAATTCAATATTCAAAATTTAAAATTAATTCAA